>NZ_JADP01000007.1:0-217506 GCF_000518445.1 Shewanella sp. 38A_GOM-205m
CTGCAACCGCATTACTGGTAACCTCCCCCAAACTGGCGGTCACTGTAGTGCTGCCTGCCGCGGCGGCACTCAATAATCCGGCTGGGGTCACTGTCGCCACGCCGGTATCGGCCGAGAGCCAGGCCACCAGGGTAGAGATATCTGCCGACGTTCCATCACTGTAGCTGGCTGTCGCAGCCAGTTGCTGTTGCTGCCCCTTGGCAAGGTTTACCGGTGAAGGTGTCACCTGAATCGCGGTGACCACAGCATCCGACACGGTTACTGCAACCGCATTACTGGTAACCTCCCCCAAACTGGCGGTCACTGTAGTGCTGCCTGCCGCGGCGGCACTCAATAACCCCGCTACGGAGATAGTGGCAACATCATCATCACTGGAGTTCCACAAGACCTCATCTGTAATAATGCGCGATGAACCATCTGAATAATGGCCTGTAGCAGAAAATGGCTGTTTATTGCCGATAGCTAAAGTTAAATTATCTGCTCCACTAGTTTTAACTGGAGTAGCAACAATATCAATACGCTCAAGCTCTATTTGAGATGGAGGGATAACACCAAAAGCATCTTCGGAGTTGCATCCTGATAAGGCGAATGCTAATGCGGCAATAACAATCCCCGAAACGGATATTTTCTGTAAAAAAGACAACATTATATATATCCTTATTTGGTCGAATATTCAAAAGATGGAATAATAACCTCAACCCGGCGATTTTGTGCACGCCCTTGAGGAGTTGCATTGCTCGCAACCGGCATTAACTCTCCTTTGCCTGAGACGCTAATTTGAGACTCTTGCACTCCCAACGAGTGCAATTGACTTGCAACAGCTTGAGCACGCCGCAACGACAACTTTTGGTTATAACTATCGGACCCCGACGAGTCAGTATGACCAACTATATTAACCTTTGCTTGTGGATAAGACTTTAGAGTGGAAGCGACTTCTGCTAAACGCATAATAAAATGCCGACTTAGAGCAGCCGAATCAAATCCAAATGAATAATCTCCACCAATTGTTTCTTCAGAAAACGTATAATTTTTTGTAGAGGTAGTCTTTATCACTTTAACTTCAGGCTCTTTGTAATCAGTTTCTTTTTTTAATTTAATCTTTTCTTTGTTTGAGCCACCAAAAACATAATCAACACCCAATAATAATGCATGACTGTCATATTTTCCTGTACTAGAGCTTCCAATCCCGTCAACATATTTATATCCAATTGACATACGGATATTAGGTGTGGCACGGTAATTTAATCCTATTTCACCTATGGGTGAAAATCCTGTATCATCAATATATTCTGAGTACTGAACAGTTTTCTCTATATCCCAGTAAGCAACACCCAGTCTACCATAAAAGCTCAGATTGTCTCGTATATACCAATCATAACGGATAGCACTTTCGGCTAGCCAAGTTTTAACATTAATTGAAGTTACTTTAGCCTCCAAATCATCATGATATTGATAACCCAAATCCCAGCTCCATGCTTTAGAGAATTTTATTCCACCATAGAGCCCGAATATGCCACCCTTAGGCTCACTGTGGTTATAAGCATCATCTGAAGCTAGTTGATAACCAGCTTTCAATCCAACAAAAGGTTGTAAATAAGACCTTTCTAAATCCTCCTGTTTTGCCTCTACTGCACCACCTAAAGCTAAACTTAGTCCCAGAAATAAAACTGGACCTTTAATCATATAAAAGCCTCCGAAATCTATATATTGGCCGGTGAAGTTGCCACAAAGTCCCGCATTCTCTAACTGGATTAATCCATACAATTACATTAACATCCCCTGCGATAATTATTCTGTACAGGTTAAAAATAATTATGCGAACAATGGGCTATAGTGATATTGCATTAATTTTATTGAACATTGATATCGGAAAGCGATGAACATGAAGTGGGAAGATTCCTAGACCATTATCCTGAACATTGCAGGTGCTGGTCTCTCCCCCGAATTTAAAACCATGACATTGATGAGATTTTCAATGCACTGGAGCCAATGGAGATCTCACAATTAAGAAATGTTACAGCGAAGAAGCTTTGTTTCCTAATATCTAAAACACAAATTTATGTGCAATAAATCAGGATGAAATCCTGTTACATGGGAAGCAATCAATTATGGAACAAGAGCTATAAGCTTATTTGTCGTGTAGTGAGAAGCATCGTATAGTTATTTATCATTTTAGGAAACAAGCGCCCCCAGCTTCTCAAGCATACGCGGCGAGTAAAATGCCCCGGTGGACGCTTCGATCCCAATCAGACAGGCTGAAATATTTGCCAGCGTTTGGAGAAATTATCTTAGGCCTGTGCGTTTCGTATAAACCGGTTTGCCGGTCTGATTTAATCCACAGAGCTGAAAAACATTTTTAGCTAGATCAATACCCAGAAATAAGATATTCATGGCGATTCTCCTGGTGAGCGCATTTCGTACAGTTAACCGCAGCGGGAGGAGGTAGTCCATCCCATTAACTGGCGCAGCAAGCATGCCGGGCTAAATATCTGTTCCTAAATGTAGATCACTGAGTTTCGAAAATAGAAGGAACTCGGTTCGATTCAAGCGATCTGATCAATCGCCAAACCAACCAACTTAACTACATCATCCACAAGAGTAAAAAGACTCAAGCTTGGCTCAAGCAAAACCCAAAGTTTATCTTGTTGTTTCAGCCGGTTTACTCACCTTGGGTTAACAAAATAGAGCAGTTGTGGCACGCACTACATGAAACCATAACCCGAAACCATCAGTGCAAAAGCATCTGGAAGCTGATGAAGCGGGTTAAGTACTTTATGGACCATGCTTCACCATTCCCTGGTGGCGGGCATGGTCTCATGAAAGTGGAGCACAATTAGGATCACTTATTTAGAAACTCCCTGATCTCTGTGCCCATATTTGTTATTGCAACCGTCAGCTTAGTCAGATGCGCGCAGGCATCTTCGGTTGTTTCGCTCTGCTCCAACTGCTCACATAGAGTGACTATGGCGGTCGCGGCTATGATCTTGGCTGCGCCTTTGATTTTGTGAGCTACGCTCTTGGCTTCATCAAGATCACAGTTGTGTACTGCTGATTGTATCCTGGCAAGATCGGCCTCGTTGGCACTCAATAACTCCTGCAATAATTGTTCAGTCAGTTGCTTGTTACCTCCGGTGAGTTTATCTAAGGAGCTAGGCAGGAAACTCTGCCTTGGGCCTTCCTGATTCAGTAGATTTCTGAAACTGTTCAATTTTTGCTGTAGCTCTTCCAAACTTATGGGTTTGAACAGGCAATCGTTCATACCGGCCTCAATGCAGGCCCATTTGGCTTCCAGTTGGGCATTGGCGGTATAACCCAGCAATACAGCAGGGGATAAGTTCTGATTTTGCTCCAGTTGTCTCAAGCGGCGACTCAACTCATAGCCATCCATTTCGGGCATGTTGCAGTCGGTGATGACAATCTTGTAGGAGTGTTGGCTAAATAGCTGTAGCGCTTCTTTGCCATCATTGGCTTCTTCTACAGTGTGGCCCAAGTACCTTAGTTGTTGGGATAACAGCAGTCGATTGGCTGGATGATCATCAACGATCAATACGTGTTGCGCTTGAATCGAGGGTATTACATCGGCGGAAGAGTTGACCTTGTTCTCTCCAAATAGATGAGTTTCGGCAGCTAATAAGGGTATGCACATGCCGATGCAAGTTCCCTGCCCGGGCTCACTCATCATACTAAGTGTGCCACCCATCATGTCGCAAAGTGAGCGGCATATCATGAGTCCCAAGCCGGTTCCTCCCTTGTTATGGGCACCGTTATGAACTTGGGCAAAGGGGCGGAACAGCTTTTGCTGCTCTTCAATTGGAATACCTATACCTGTATCTGCGACTCTGAGGAGCAGCTGTGCCTTTCCCTCTGCATCCAACTCTTTTTGTGCAGTGATTTTGATATGCCCTTGATAGGTAAACTTGATCGCATTGCCTATCAAGTTGGAAAGTATCTGCTTGACCCTGAGGGGATCCAACTGAGCATACTTGGGTAGTTCAGGGTCAAACTCCAATGTTAATGCCAGTCCTTTTTGAATGGCGATGCCATCAAAAATGCGGATTACTGAGTCAAGCGTCTGTTTCAGTTCGACTTGAACCGGATTGAGGCTCAGCTGCCCAGCCTCGATCCGTACGACATCGAGAATGTCGCCAATCAGGTCCAACAAACCCTTGGCTGAGTCGTAAGCGACCTGGATAGAGTTGAAATCAAATTGATTATCTTGGGCACGTTTCAACGATAACTCGAGCAATCCTATGATCGCATTCATTGGCGTGCGGATCTCGTGGCTCATGGTCGCAAGAAACTGGGTCTTGGCCTTACTGGCACTATCGGCCATATCTTTAGCCTGGGTTAGCTGCTCCATTAATTTGACCCGTTCGCTTACATCTATCCAACCTCCTACTATACCTTGTATCTGCCCCTGTTCCCCTTTATAGGGTTGAAACCAATGGTATATATCTATAGCTTGATTATTAACGTATACTCTTCTATCTCTATGGAAAGCGCGGTTCTCTGTGATAGCTAGCTTGTACTCTTGGTCAATATTTTCTACTTTTAGTATATTTTGTTTGTTTTCAACTACTGTTTTACCTAAAACTTCTTCTTTAGATAGCTGGAATATTCTCTGATAACTTTCATTGCAAAGAGTCAGCTTTCGATCAATGTCACGGGCATAGATAGGATGGGGAATGCTGTCGACCACCTCTTGCATGAATACCAGTTGTTCCTTGAGTTCCTGTTTGGCATTGAGTCTTTTGATATAGTGGCTACGGGTAAACCAAGCCCATATCAAGGATGCTAGAATCAACAATATAGAAGCTATGGTTATTGTGTATATGGTATATTTATAATCACGCCAAGTTTCCTGCCTTGGTACTGCATTGCGGCGCCATTGGTTTTCCATGATATGCAACTCATCTACCGGAATTGCTGCAATTGCTTTGTTTAGAATACTGATCAGTTCAGGTTTTTTTTTGTTGGTTGCAAAGGCTGCAGTCGCTAATGGGATATTATCCAAAACCCTGTCTATGGTGAGTTGTTGAAAATATTTACTTATGTAGTAATTAGCTATTGCCATTGGAGCAATAGTCGCATCCACTTCACCTTTAGCAGTCGCTTCCATTGCATCAAGATAATTCCTAACCAAGACAAATTTTGCGTCCGGTATAACTTGCTGTATCAGCGTATTAGAAACATGACTTGTGGGTAGAGCAACTCTTATCCCCGATCGCTCTAGTTTTTCCTCAGTTTTTTTTCCGGAAATTAACACATAAGGTGAATATGTAAACACCTTGCTGAACAGCAGGTTTTGCTTGCGTTTGTCTGAAGGTGAAAAAATGGCTATATCTGCACTATCGTACTCAAGATATTCCTCTATGTCGCTGAAGTTCTTAGTCTTGATAACTATGGTGTCCATACCTGTATAGAGCTTGATCGCCTCAAGTACGTCGGCAGAATAACCGTGTAAGTTATTATTTTGATCAAAATAACTTAGAGGGGCATTAAATTCGTTTAGTACAATTCTTACTGGAGAATGTAGCTCTAACCAACTCTCTTCCTCTGGTGTTAATATAGGCCTACGTGTAACGTTTGGAAGAGTTATTCCCCCTCCACTCCAGCGTTTCTTTATGGCCCACTGCTCACTTTCGGGGATTTGTTTTAATACGCTATTGACGATTTCTTTGAGCACCCTATCATTGGGTTTTAGCGCAAACCCTACACCTTTACTGTCTATCGGTAATAGCGTTCTCATCAATAGTTTTCTTGAAAAACTGTTGTTGACCATATAGTTGGCAGAAAATCTATCAATGATGACAGCATCAGCTTGGCCATAAGCTGCCGCAGCGACAGCTTGCTGTCGTGAGGGATAGTTGATCAGTTTGGCGCTAGGAAATAGTTTAATAACTTCAGAATCGGGTAGGTAGTCATGGGCCATGGCTATACGGGTTGGGTTTTCGTCCGCTAATTTTCCAGAGACATATAATACTGGAAGGTCATTGATATAAACGTTGCTGAGTTGCAGCCCATGGTATTCTTCGTAGCGATTAGATGTTGTCAGTAAATCTAATTTGCCAGCCATCATAGCTTCAATCGCACTTAGACGTGAATTATAGAAATGCAGTTCTATTTTCATTTTCAGAACTTCAGAGAGAATTTGAAGGTAGTCGGCACTCAGTCCTTCATAGTAATAGCTGGCACCATTCATGGTCATGTCAAATGGAGGGTAATCAGGTATAGAAATTCCAACCCGGAGTATACTTTTCTCCTGTAACCAGCTCCATTGTTGTTCGGATAATTGAACCTTGACCTCGCCTATAGTGGTGTGGCCAAAGAGTGTCAGCGGGTGATTTTCATCGCTTTTTGCTTGTGGTGAAGCCACAAAACAATAAACCAATATCAAATAGAGCACCCGGATAAGAGGTGCTGTATTCATATAATTTGATTTCGCTTTGATATCTCAATGAGATCAACCAGGGTTCGGGCGTTGAGCTTCTCCAATAGCCGGGTTTTGTAGGTGCTGATAGTTTTATTGCTCAGCAACATACGGTCGGCAATCTCTTTATTGGAAAGGCCATTAGCCAGTTGCTGCAGTACCATCATTTCTCTACCGGAAAGCTTGGCCAGTTTTTCGGCCTCACCCAACTGATTACCCTGGTTGCGCTGCATGCTGGCGATATTGGGGAAGTAGGAATATCCAGACAATACCGCCCGCAGAGCTCCCAAGACTTCCGTCAGATCTTCCTGTTTTGAAACAAACCCTGAGGCCCCGGCCTGAATGCAGCGAGTCACGAAGTATTCAGATGGCTGTGCTGTAAGTACCAAAACCTTGGATGGAAGTGCCAGATTGTTGAGGCGATTAATCACCTCCAATCCGTCGAGTTGGGGAATGCCTATATCCAGAATCACGGCATCTGGCTCGTGCTCTTTGATGAGCTTTAGAGCATCTACGCCATTATCTGTAGTGGCTATAACATGAAATCCATTTTGTTCCAGCATGATCCTTATCGCCATCACCACAACGGGATGATCATCAACAATAATAACGTTCTTCATGTTTTCAATTACTCTTCATCTATTCTCAGTTAAAACAGTCTGACGGCTTACAAGGCCTATGTAAGTAAGACGATTCTTACCGGCATTTCAGACTTTTCGATTGAGAAGCTCAGGTAAAATATTCGCATGCTTCGAGGCTGTAAACGGAAATTCATATTGATTTCCGTGACATGAATCTTGTTTTAGATGAAGCGTTAGTAAATCTTGTTTGCATAAATGATTTTTATGAGTTTTGGCATCACCTTTTCTTTATATTTGTAACTTTGAACACCTTAATTGCATACAAGTTTTCCGTTGGCCAACTTAACCTAAATAAGTAGTTGCCTGAACCCTTATTACTTTTATAGGCAGACTCATGAATAAACTCAGGGTATTGATTCTTGAGGATCATCCGTTTCAACGCACTGTGCTGGAGCATAATCTTAAGTCGTTGGCCTGTGTGGATGTTGTTAGTTTCGGCAGTGCAACTGCAGCCTTCTCTTGGTTAACTCAAAATCGCGAAGTCGACATAGTTATCTGCGACCTGATGATGGGCGGAACCGATGGACTGTCATTTCTGCGTCAGGCAAGGACTAGGTTTAAAATTCGTGCCGTAGCACTTTATAGCGATGTGGATAGAGATCTGCGCCGGGCAGTATCGCAGATGGTCAAACTGTTGGGGTTTCAATATTTGGGAGACTTGGCCAAGTCTCCCACAGTTGAAAACCTGAGCTCAGTGATTTGCCGTTATCGCGAGTTGAACGAACCTCGTCAGCAAACGCTTGAGCCTGAAAGACAAACAGACTGGGTATCTTTGAATTCCAAAGACTTTAAGGATGCAGTTATGGATCAGCAGTTTGTCGGCTTTTATCAGCCCAAGTTCCACGTATCTGATTTACAGATAGAAGGTGCTGAGGTCTTGGCGCGTTGGCAGCATCCCGTGTTTGGTCTCTTGAGCCCGGCACTGTTTATTGGGCCTTTAATCCGCTATGGGCTACTGGATGAAATGTTTCTGCGACTATTCCGCCAGGGGATAAGGCTGCAAAAGCAATTGCTGGAACAAGATTATCGCTTGTCGCTGGCCTATAACCTGGATATTTCTCAACTGAATTCCACTGAGCTGGTATATCAGATCTCCAAGTTGATCCGTGACCACAAGTTGCCACCGAAATTGGTCACCATAGAGATCACCGAGTCCGGGCTTATCTCGGCGCCGGCCCTCAATATGGAAAACCTGATCCGCTTGCGCATGTTGGGCTGCGAGTTGGCCATTGACGACTTTGGTGCAGCTTATTCTTCTATGGCTCGTCTGTGTGAGCTGCCTTTTTCGCAAATGAAACTGGATGCCTGTTTTGTGGCTGGCCTGGATACAGAGCCCAGATGCAAGGCCGCGATTTCCAGTGTGATAGCACTCTCTGATGCACTCGATATGCAGCTGGTGGTTGAAGGTATTGAGACCGAGGCCCAGCTCAGGTTGTTGCAAAATCTTGGCTGCAATCTGGGGCAGGGATTCTACTTTTCCAAACCCTTGAGTGAAGCCGATTTTCTTAAGCGCTATTTAGATTCCCAAATTCTAAGCATTTCTGGTTGAATTGATCGCAGCAATAAGCTGTTTACGCTGTACCTTGAGTCCCTCTGCAACCTGCTGCGGCCAGGGATAATAGTGCCTCGGGCGCTTAAAGCGGGCCAGCTTGTCTGCCAGGAAGGCGGTCAACTCGGCTTCACTCGGCGCCTGTGAGCCTCGATAACGCAAAATAGCGGCCGGTAGTAAACCAAACTCGGGGTTATCTTCACCAAAGACGATGGCATCCAGGATGGCCGGATGTTGTTTCAGTGCCGCTTCTACCTCTTCCGGTTGAATATTCTCGCCGCCGCAGATAAACATATTGTCGACCCGCCCCTGAATATGCAGTAGCCCATCCTGGCTCCAAAAGCCTTTGTCCTTGGTGCAGAACCAACCGTCTTGGGTCTCTTTAACTATGCTTCCATCCGGCTGCAGGTAACCCATGAACAGGGTCTCACCCCTGACCCAGATAACTCCTTGTTCTATTTTGAGTTCGCGCCCGGGTAACAGGCGGCCACTGCTGCCATCGCTGCGGGCCATTCCCGTGGTGATCTGCGAGCCCATCTCTGTCATGCCGTAACTGGTAAAAGCTTTCACCTTCAAGGGGGATAGCCTGTCCAGCAGGCCTTGGCCTATGGCGCCGCCGCCAAGTAGCAGGCACTTCACTCCCATAAGGCTTTCGGGGTTGTCGTCCAACAGGCGTTGTAACTGGGTGGCCACCAATGAGAGATGAGTGATGGCATCACGCTTTAACTGCGCCGCCATAGTCAGCTTATTATCCGGCAGCACCACGGCTGCGGCCGCCAGGGCGCAGCGATTAAGAATGGCCAGGCCACCGATATGGAACAGCGGCAGCGAGAGCAACCAGGCATCACCACTTGCCAAGGGGATCAACTGCCGACTGCCATCGGCGTTGGCGATATGGTTGTTAAGGCAGTGGACTGCGGCCTTGGGGCTGCCACTGGAGCCCGAGGTAAGAATAATATTGAGCGGCGTATCGGTCGAGACAGTGGCTATCTCGGCTGGGATACCATTCGATTCGTGAATGGCAAAATCCGCCTGCACTCGGGTGACCGCCAGCGCTTGCCAAAGCTGATCTCTGGCGTTATCCGGACACCAGATAAAGCGAATATGTAAACGTTCAAGTAGCTCCTGAAGCTGACTATCTGGAAACTTGGGTGACAGCGGGCAAAAGAGTAGCCCCAGATCCAGACAAGCCCAATACAACAACATCTGCTCGCGGCAGTTGGCAGCCACACAGGCCAGTTTATCCCCGCGCTGCAACCCCAAGGCTTGCAGCTTAGCGCCGAGCGCCAACACCTGCTGGCTTACTGCCTGATAACTATGGCTGATACCGCCCTCTACCAAGGCGATGGCATCTGGAGTCTGTTGGCCACTGAGGTGAAGGGGCGAGTAGGTCATGTGCTTTCCTGTTACTGAGATTGCTGGTTGCAGAGGCTGTCTGAGCTTGGCGGTTACAGACAGGGCCACTGACCCAAGAGTTCCAGCTCAGCAAAGTCCAGACAGGGTTTGTGGCCTTGGCCGACAATAATATCGCGTCCGAAAGGCGCCAGAGTATCCAGTCCGGGGGCTTCGTTTGGGGTCAAGAGGGCACTGACCGCCTCTAGATCGGCAATTCCCAGAGAAGATTCCAGGCTGGAACTCAATAGGGCGCGCACGCCTGCCGCTTCGGCCTGTTCGATCAGGGTTTGCAGTCTGGTTAAGCTGCCGAGCAACATGGGTTTAAGCACCAGCGCGGTGAGACCGCTTGCGAAGTCATTGCAGTCAGGTACAAACTCACTTTGCAGCAGACTTTCATCCAGGGCATAGCGGATCCCTGTGGTCTTGAATAGGGCCGGGTTATCGTCGGCGCGGCGGCAGGGTTCCTCAATATATTCAATGCTGGCCTTGGGCAGACAAGCGCAAAAATCCACTGCTTGCTGATACTCAAAGCCCTGATTGGCATCCAGCCTGAGTTTGAGATGAGGTTTGGCGGCCAATACAGCATGGATCAGTCTGAGCTCTTGCTCCATGCTGGTCTGGGCGACTTTGATCTTGGCTCTGAGAACCGTATCGGGAAGCGCCACCAACCTTTGTTGCAGCAGCGCCAGAGGCTCTTCTTCCCTGTGATAGATGAGTGGAATGGTTTCAAAGGCCGGCCAACGCTGTGGCAGTTGTCCTTTGAGTTTGGCATCGAGCAGACTTAGCCCCCAGGCGAGCGAGGGATACTGACAGGCATCGGCCGCCTGACTCAACTCCAGCTCTTTGGCTGCCAGTGCTTGCATCAGCGCCAAGGCTGCTTCTGTCACCTCCGCCAGCGATTCACGGCTGAAACCCAGCAGTGGCTCGCCGTTGGCATCCAGGCCGCTCAAGGGGGCGACTTCCACAAAATGCTCTTCATTGCCGCAACTGGCCTTGATAACCAGCCCGGACCTCTGTTCGATTCTTTGCTTGCCCACAGGTAGTGAGGTTTCCAGCGGTAGCCTATAGCGGGCCAGTGACAGTGAGTCTGGATGCATCATTCCCCCCTTTAAATCGCGTTCAGGGCGCCTTTGAGCGCCGTGGCAAAAGCGCCGGGTTGGGCCTGATGGCTATTATGGCCCGCATCGGCAATGGTATGCAGCTTGAATCCGGCTTGTGGCTGCCAGGCCTTGGCGAGAGCGCTAAACTTGGCATCCTGCTCCCCTAGGTAGTAGTGGCTTGGGCAGGCAAGCTTGGCCGGCACCTGGCGCAGATCCTGTTGCAGTGCCAGTGAGGTGGCCTGGTAACAGTTGATTAGGCCTAGCGGCTGCTGATGGCCGCGTTTTTCGATTAAACGTTCACGTTCGGCGCTTGATAGGTCGGCAAATACCGCTTGCTGATACCAGAGGGCCAGCACTTGTTCAATCGGCATAGTGTTAAAACGTTCGGCCCACAGCTTATCGGCCATCGCCCTCTGCTGACGTTCATCATGGGATAACAGGCCCGGGTGACAGGACTCAAGATGCAGGCTCAGCAGCGCCTCGGGCCAGGTTTGAGCCAGATGCAGCGCGATACGACCACCAAGCGAGTATCCCAATAAGTGAAAGCGTGGGATGCCAGCCTTGAGCAGTGTATGACGCAGCAAGGCAACACAGTCACTGAAGCCCGGGCTGTCGATTTGGATATCACCGCTGCGGCCATGGCCCGGGAGATCGACCGCAATACAGTAGTAGTCCTGACTCAGGTGCGGCAGCAACTCGCGCCAATCATGGCTGCTGCCGAGAAAACCGTGCAGCAGCACCAAAGGCGGCTGGGTTGCTGAACCCTGAGTCGTTGTGGCTAACATCAGCTTTGCTTTACCCATTGGCCTATGCTGGCTATCTGGTCGCTGGCCTGGGTTTGGCTGACGCAAACCTCAATAACCGAGGCGCCGTTATAGTTGAGCGCTTCACTGTAGGCATCCATAAAGCCCTGGAAGTCTTCCACCCTATTGTAGGGGAGGCCAAACATGGCTGCGCCATAGCCAAACTCCAGCCCGTGGCTTAATCGGTAATAGTGAGCCCTTACTTGCTCATCCGGTACCGGCAGGATATTGAAGATATTGCCGCCATCATTGTTGAGTATCACTATCACCAATGGCCCCTGAGCCTGGCGTGCCAGTGCCAGAGAGTTGAGGTCGTGCAGCGCCGATAGATCGCCGAGCACCAAGGTGGTGGCCTGGCCCTTGTGGTTGGCGACGCCGCAGGCACTGGCCAGCAGGCCATCTATCCCCGAAGCGCCGCGGTTGGTATAGGTGATGGCGGCGCAGCAACTGATGGGCGCGAACATATCATAAAGTCGCACCGGTAAGCTGTTACCGATAAACAGCTGCTGCTCGCCGGTGCGGATTGCCGCTATGGCCCTGATCACCTGGGCCTCACCGAACTCGCCGTTATCGATTTGGCGTACAAAGAGCTCATTGAGCGCCTCATTCTGGGCGGTGAGCTCCAGCGCCCAATTGGCGGAGGACGAGCGTGGCCACTCAAGCGCGGCTATCTGCTGTAGCTCTGCCAGCCAGATCTGCTTGGGTTTATGGCTGGGATCCAGGCGCATCTGCAGCGGCAATACTTGCCAATACTGGTGCCAGTTCTGCTGTTCCAGGTAGCTTATTAAGCGTTTCGACAGCAGGCGTCCACCAAATACCAGTGCCCGGTCTGCCTGTTGCAGCAGGGCTCGGCCCTTGGGGTTGAGCAGCAGTTGGTCGACATTGCCTATCGCGGCAGGATGTTGACGCAGCTGAGACTGGGCATCTGTCAGCAGCGGCCAACCGAGTTTGCTGGCCAGTTCGACCAACTTTTGTGGATTATCGGCACTATCCAGGGTGCCGGCAATGATAACACCCTTGCCGTGAACAAAACGCGCCATGGTATCCCAACTGGGGACTTGTCCCATGCCTACAGCTGCATATTGGTTATAGGGTGTGCTTGCCTGTTGCCAGCTCGCCAAAGGTTGCAGGTAGTGCTCTATGGCCTGGCTTCTGGGGGCATCCAGGCTGCTTGGGTACAGCGGCTCACGATACATACAATTGATGTGGACCGGCATGCTTTGGTTGGCCACGGCTTCATCAATCTGAGTCAGCAGTGCCTGAGGGGCTATGGCCAGATCCGGTGTCGGCAGGTTCAACTGCTTGGCATATTGGCCGAAAATCGCCGGTTGGAGTATGGCTTGGTTGGCGCCGCAAGCTATCAGCTCAGGCGGTCTGTCGCCGGAAAGCACGACCAAGGGGACTTGAGTCAACCAGGCCTCAACGATGGCCGGATACAGGTTGGCAACGGCCGTACCCGAGGTGGTGATAATGGCCACCGGAGCCCGACTGGCCTTGGCGAGCCCGAGCGCCATAAAGCCCAGTCCACGCTCATCGAAGTGCAGGTGTTGTTTTAGTTTGTCCTGGCGGGCGGCTGCCAGCGTCAGGGGCGTGGAGCGCGAGCCCGGCGCCATGCACACATGCTGAGCCCCAAGGCGTGCCAGTTCTTCAAGTATGAGGGAACCCCAAAGGAGATTGAGTTCGGCGTGAGAATTGATTTGCATAAACAGCTTACCCAGTATCGAATGCTCATTAGTGTACCGCTTTTGGCAGCGCTATTGTATGAACTCTTGGGCAAATCTGTCTGTATACCTCGAGGCCAAAGATCGGCTGAGATCGGGTTCAGATTGATGTGACAAGCCTACAGCAAGGTTCCGCTCACCAAACGCAGCTGTGAGCGAATCCATTCCAGATCCGGGTCTTGCTGGCCGCTGGGGCTGAGCAGTGTCAAAGTCAATGGCTCAGTGACATTGAACAGCCGGGTTGTTTCCATTTCCGACAGTTTGCAAAGGTGTAGCAGGGGTTCTTCGCCCAGCAGATCGAATACCGCCTTATAGGGCACCAAAGCCACCGCCTGTGAGGCTTCCAGATAGGCACTCAGGGAGGAGATGCCGGTGATGGTCATCTCGACATTCAAATCCAGATTGTTGATCCGGCAGTAGTCTTCAAATGGGCTCAGGCTGTTGGGCCCAAGGCCCAGATCTGTATTGATATAGGGATACTCGGCTATGGTTTCCAGTGTCAGTTCACGGGACAACAGCGGATGATTCTTGTTGCAGATAAGGTAAAGGCTATCCAGCTTTCTCAAGGCTTCTATCTGTAACTTATTGCCGATTGCCAGCAAATCCTGCGGGTAATGGCAACTGCAAAGCCCGGCACTGATGTTGCCGTCTATTATTCCTTGCAATGAGTTGCAGCCCCAGGAGTTCAAATTGATATGCAACTGCTTGTTCTGTTGTTTAATGGCCTGCATCAAGGCTTTTGGGTAGGCGTAGGATATCAGCCCGGGGGTGACCAGCTCGAAGTTTTTGTTTCCTGCCAAGGTTGGGTTTCCAAGATGATTGAAGCCCTTGGCACAGTCGACTATTTCTTTGGCAATAGGGTAAACCTTGGCTGCAAATTCATTTGGAATAAGGCCATACTTCTTTCTTAAAAATAGCTCGTTACCAAAAATAGATCTGGCGGTTTTTAAACAACGGCTTATTTTTGGTGCGGGTACATTTAGAATTTTGGAAACATGTGTTGCAGACTTGTTCTCATATAAGCTAACAAGAATGGAAAGACTAAGAATATCCAGTTTTTCAAAGTCAATATGGTTCATCTGCAATACTCCTTTAGTGGTACCCTCGATATCTATATTAACCAGTTTTTTCAGAAAAAATAATTTTATTCGAAGCTATTTTTGATTCTGTATTCTAGATCACTAAATGCTGGGTTTTAGGTTAATTAAAGGTTGTATGTGAGAGGGATTCTCATTACGCCTGCATATTTCAAATAGTGAAATAGTGTATTTTCAAATATCGTTTTATCTAAATTCAATTTCTTATTTTTAGCAGTTTATTTTCTAGAAAATGGCAATGTAGTCAGTGTCTTATGTTTTGTTTTTTAAGTCTTTCTCCGGATGGTTATTTGATGATGATCAAAATTTATATTGCTGTAGATAGTAATAATTCAACTGCGCAATAAGCGCATTAAAAACTAAAAATGATGTTTGGAGGGTTATATGGATACTTCAGTTATTCTAAGTTATGCCTTTATCTACTTCGTGCTTTTTATTGCAGTACCATTCGTGCTGGTGGTATTTGTGATGACATGTATCAAGTTCTTTAAGTCAGACGAAAAAAACGCCGAAGCGATAAAGCTCAAGAATCGGTTCTTTGACAAACAGAGTTTAGACTTTTTTAAATCTCTGAAGTCTTTAACCAATGGTCGATACGAAGTTTGCAGCAATGTAGCTTTGGAGTCAGTGGTTGATATTGACCCACATGCGCCTGCAAGTCACTCACGTCTGGACTATGTATTGATAGATCAGAATTCTTCAGAAATAAAAATGGTAATTTCAGATTTCAGTGATGCTGAAAGTGCCAATTCAAAGAGCCTACTCGAAAAACTCAACGTTCGCCTCATCGATATGAAACGCTCCAATCCCCTGGATGCACAGCATCTTGAGCAGATGTTGACGGCTTAGGCTGCAATAACGGGTGGCGGTGCTGCGCTGCCACCCTTGAGTCCCTGTTAGATCCAATTGAAAGTGAGGACCCGAGATGTCCAGTATTCGATGGCGTGCAATATTAGGCGCGGCCTCTTTGACTTGTTTGTTGGGAGTGAGCGGCGTTGTCTATGCCGAGACCGCGTTGAAAATCAACAGTGATCCCTGTGTGAAGTGCCACAAACGTAATGGCTTAATGCAGGGACACCATGGCCAGGATCAGCTCAATATGAGTTGCAGTACCTGTCATGGTGAAAAAGGAAACCATCCAAGAAAGCCCAATGATTTAAGGGTATTTACTCCTCAGGAAGGGATTGCACCTGTAACCCAGAATGCCACCTGTCTCAAGTGTCACCAGCCGCAGAAATTGGCTGAAAAAGAGTGGACCCACAATGTTCACGCCGACAAGTTGAGCTGCGCCGCCTGCCACAAGCTGCACCCGTTGGACGATCCAATGAAACAAGCAACAGGCAAACAGCACAGTAAGTTGTGCCGCGACTGTCATACGGCCAACTAAGGGGTAAGAGTAATGGAAAATTCCAGAAGACGTTTTTTAAAAGGGGGCTGTGCCCTGATGGCCGGTGCCTCTCTCTATCCATTGAGTGGCAATGAAGCGGTTGCCAGTGCCGATCATGACTCGGGCATCAATTATGCCCTGCTCCATGATGAAACCAAGTGTATTGGTTGTAACGCCTGTAGTGACGCCTGTCGGGAAGTCAACCAGGTACCTGAAGGGGTTTCCCGGTTGGAGATTATTCGCACCGGCCCTTACGGCGAATACCCAAACCAGTTTTATCACTTTAGCCGTAAGTCTTGTCAGCACTGTGAAGATGCGCCTTGTGTCAACGTCTGCCCAACAGGTGCGGCGTTCAAGGACAAGAAAACCGGCATAGTGACTGTCGACGCCTGGAAGTGTGTCGGTTGTCAGTACTGTATCGCGGCTTGCCCCTATCAGGTGCGCTTTATCAACCCTGTTACCAAAGCGGCCGACAAATGCGACTTCTGCCGTGAGACTCAACTCAAGCAGGGTAAACAGCCGGCCTGTGTGGAAGCCTGCCCAACCAAAGCCTTGGTATTCGGTAACCTGAAAGATCCGAGTTCAGAAGTGGTGCAGATAATTCGGGCCAACCCAACCCAGAGATCCAAGGTCGATCTCGGCACCCGGCCCAAGCTGTTCAAGATTGTGGCCAAACAGGGGGAGATTAAGCTATGAGTCCTTTTCATTTTGATACTTTGGTTTGGCACTGGCCCATTGCGTTTTATCTGTTCTTCGCCGGGGTTTCGGCGGGCGCCATGTTCTTTGCCGTGCTGTTGAAAAACCTTTGTCTGAAGCAGGATGCCTGGCGTTCCGGCTTTGTCCAGGCAGCTTGTCTGGTGGCGCCGATCACTGTGATGGCGGGCTTGGGGATCTTGGTAATCGACCTGACCAAGCCGTTCCATTTCTGGAAGATCCTGGTGTTCTATAACCCCACTTCAGTGATGTCCATCGGGGTGATGATCCTCATGGTTTACATGGTGTTCATGTTTGCCTGGATTGCCATGGTATTCCGTCAACCGATAGATGACTGGTGTGAGCAACGTTTCCCCGTGGTGCTTAAAGTGACAGGCTTTTTGGCCAAGCATGAGCCCAGTTTGACAGGTCTGTTGCTGATCTTCTCCCTGGCACTGGGGGCTTATACCGGCTTCCTGCTGTCGGCTCTGCCCGGTTACCCCATGCTGAAGAACCCGGTATTGCCTCTGCTGTTCCTGATCTCCGGTTTGTCTTCCGGTGCGGCGGCGTCTCTGCTTGGTGGTGTACTGCTCAAGGGTAATCCTGACGGCAAGGAAGTGCACTTTATTCACAAGATAGAGATCCCTCTGATCCTGGTGGAAATTGCGGTGATCTTCACCTTCTTCGCCGGCTTGGTACTCACCGGTGGCCAAAGCAAAGTCGCGGCCTTCAATGCCATAGGGGAAGGTTTCTGGGGCTGGGTGTTCTGGCTGGGGATCCTGGGTTGTGGTCTCTCTATTCCACTGGCCATGAATCTGTTTATGACCGCCACGGCCAAGCGTAAATGGTCTTATGTGGCTGCGACAGCAACCCTGAGTCTGTTGGGGGTCATTTTGCTGCGCCACTTCATCCTGTACACAGGACAAATGACGATTGCTTAACCCCCATAAAAAGGAAAATGTGATGTTGAAAAAAATGCTTCTGATGATGGCTCTGGGTTTCTCCGGTTCACTGCTGGCTGCCCCAATTGCCGATTCCCACACGGAAATGTCCGGCTGTGAAGCCTGCCATAAAGATGGTTCGCCTTCTGCCGACTATGCCTTTGAAAACGAGCAATGTGCTTCCTGTCACGGTGATATGAAGTCGCTCGAAGGTGAGGCTCACAAGAAACATGATGGCGTGCTCAGCTGTACTGACTGCCATACAGCTCACGAAGAAAAAGACCCGGCAGCGGGTTGCAAAGACTGCCACTGATAAGAGGTTAAGGAATGCGGCGGCTTTGCAGTCAATAACAAGCACCGCCGCATCCTGAAGCAGCGTTTTACGTTGCTGACAAGGAAGTGATTGGGCAGGAAGCCACTTTGTTATTGCGCCTTTGACGCATTTCCCGATCCTCCACGGGACTCGCCACCTATTGAGCACGCGGGTGGCTTTTCTTGGTTTTAGTTCACTGGTTATTAATCCACTCGCTCATCACCACATGGGTTTTAATCTTCACTATCTCGGTGTGTGTGTCGATATATTCGCGGATCTCATGCAGCCGCCGCATGGATGGGGTTTTGACAAACACCAGCAGATCCATGTCGCCTGAGATACCATGGCAGGTCACGACTTCCGGAATCGCATGAAACACATGCACCACATCGCTGCAGCGGGGGCACTTATGCTGAATTTCAAAGTAAGCACTCACGGCTTCTTTTTGGGATTCGCTGAGCAGCAGTTGGTAACCGCGGATTACACCGTTTTGCTCGAGCTTCTTGATCCTGTCCGAGACAGCGCTGCGGGACAGCGACACTTCGGCTGCCACATCTGAAATACTCCGACGGGCGTTTTTTTTAAGCGCATTAATGATTGCTTTATCGAACTTATCCATGCTACCTGACGTTTTGAGTGTTTTTTGCTGATTTGCCGTCATTTCGTCGGCCTAAAAGCCGTATTTGACGGAAACGAATGACAGAAAGTCTGCCGGAGAACGACTATACTGGCGCCATTCAAGATACTGATAATTTAGCAGATGAATCAAGTTACAGGAACCATAGGACGCTGGCAGGGCGCCGGCTTAATGGCCACCACATTGTTGGGTACCGGGGTGTTTATTTTGCCGCAGATGACGGTCGCCAAAGCCGGTAGTGGGGCCTTGTTGGCCTGGGCTTTGCTGACCTTGGCCATTATTCCGGTGACCCTGGTGTTTGCCCGTCTGGCCAGTCGTTTCCCTCACGCCGCCGGGCCGGCTTATTTTGTCGAACGAGCCTTTGGCCGTACTCTGGGCCGCACCATAGGCCTGAGCTTTTTGATGGCTGTGCCTATCGGTGCGCCCGCCGCCATTTTGATGACTTTCCAATTCGTTAATGCGCTGGTTCCCGTGTCCGGCTGGGTTCAGGTGGGCTGCGAACTCTTGGTTCTGCTCGGGCTCTGGCTACTCAATCTCAGGGGGATTCAGGTTTCTGCCAAGGCGCAATTTGCCCTGACACTGGGAATTGTGGCCGTGGTGGTAATGATGTTCGGCGCCGGCGGCGCCAAGGCCGGTGAATTGGTGTCTTTGACTGCTCATTCCACTCCCGATTATGACGGCGTGATGCTGGCAATAGGCATCGCCTTCTGGAGTTTCCTCGGTGTGGAGGCCATGACCCACTTGGCCAACGATTTTCGGCGCCCGGATCGGGACTTGATCCCCGCCATGGTGATAGGGGTGATTTTGGTCGGCGCGGTTTATTTGGCCTGTACCTTGCTGTTATTGCTGGTGGAAGTGGATACCAAGGTCGCCATGATAGGCGCATTCGATACCCTGCTCGGCGGATACGGCGCTCAGGTGATAGGTGTGCTGGGTATTGCCAGTGGTCTGGCGGCGGTTAACGTTTATGCCGCCAGTGTATCGCGGCTGCTTTGGAGCTTCAGTACCGAGGGGATATTGCCGGCCTGGTTCCGTGAGCGTAACAGTTATCAGGTACCGGTCAGAGCCTTGTCGGCCGTGCTGGGTGTGATGGGGCTGGTGATAGTGCTGACCTATATTTCAGGCCAACAGCTTGAGCAGCTTATTGCCTGGAGTAACGGGGTATTTGTGGTGATCTATCTCTTGTCCATGCTGGCAGCCATTCGCTTGCTGAGCAAACGCTACCTGCCTTTGGTACTGCTAAGCTGCGCGCTTTGTGTTTTGCTGGCGTTTGCACTCGGCAGCGCTATGGCTTACGCCCTGGGGTTGCTCTGTGTGCTGGCTGTGTTGTTGACACTGCAACAGCAGTGGCAGAAACGCCAATTGCCGCCGGTGATCCCTATGCAATAAAGCGTGCAATAAAAGGCGGGTTCAGTCTGAGTTGCCAGTCATGGCCTGGTTGCGCAGCTGGATCAGCTCAGAGTGTTTGAGATACAGCAGGTCGGCACAGCGGCGAATGATCTGGTCTTCGTAGCGGCACAGTTCGCCGTCGGCATAGGCCACACGCCACATCGCCAGGATCAGCTGCTGCTTCTGCTCAAGGGTAAAGCTATCATTGATGGCTGAGGTGAACTCAAACAGTGAGGTGGCATCGTGACGGCTTTGTTTTGCCTCAACTATCAGCTCGGCCGCCGCTTCGGCGGCTATACCCAGCGTTTGTTCGAGAAGTTCGGGTAACAGCTGGGCCTCGGTGCCGGACATCTCCTCATCGGCATAAACCACTTCCAACAACATGCTGGCGGCTGCCAATTCCAGTTGTTTCTGTTGTTCCTGCGGGGATTTACTCTGCTGATGGGCATTCAAAAACTGCTTGAGTTTGGCGATCATAGGCTTCTCTTGTCAGTTGGCTCAGTGTTGGGGCTAACCCTGTTGGCTCTGGGAGTGTCGGGCCGCGCGGTTTGCGGCTTGGGTAGGGTGAAAACCAGCCTTGCCGATGCGCGCTTTAACCGGGCGGCCACATTTTTTAGACGCCATCAGTGGCCGCGGGTTCCCCTTTGATAGCGTGAACCGCTTTACAGCAGTGAGCCCAGCCCCTTGACCAGGAGATCGGCTGTGCCTTCGCCACCGCTACTTTGCAGGTAGTTTTTGACTATATCTATCATGGGCGCAGCCAGCTCTTTGGAGATCCCAAGTTTGGCAAAGGCATCATAGACCATGGCGCTGCCCTGTAGAGAGTTACCCAGGTCGCCGGCTTTGGAAAGCAGGCCCGTCATCCCTGAGTTGCCATCCAGCTTGGGCGCTGCGGCCAGCAAGCCATCAATACCGGGAATGCTGTCGGCAATGGGAGAGAAAGATTCTTGCCCCAATGAAGTCTTGGCCAGTCCGAGCAGGCTGCCAAGGCCACCTTCGGCCTGGGTTTGAGTCAGACCCAGCTGTGACATCACGGTGCCAACCAGCTCACTGTTTTGAGTGGCGGTCTGGGTATTGGTGGCTGTATCGGCTTGTGTCTGGGGGTTGCTGGTGAGTTTGTCGAACCAACCGGCCTGCGCTGGGGCCGCCAA
Organism: Shewanella sp. 38A_GOM-205m; assembly: GCF_000518445.1. NCBI lineage: Bacteria > Pseudomonadati > Pseudomonadota > Gammaproteobacteria > Alteromonadales > Shewanellaceae > Shewanella > Shewanella sp. 38A_GOM-205m. The sequence continues at coordinate 21,248 of NZ_JADP01000007.1, forward strand.
CAGTGAGCCCACGATTACGGCTGCAGTGATATAAGCTTTCATTTCTGCTTTCCTGTGCAAATAAAAGGTCTTCTGGGGCCATATTCTAGTCTTATCTTTGGCGTCGATGCACGGCTTTTGCGTGACAGGCGGTCGTTTTGCTGTATTTCATTTGTGCATTGGCGCGTGAATTTGGGTATCCTTGGCGTCTATCTTGATCCTTTAATTACAACCTTTTTGGGAAAGCTGCATGTCTCTGTCTGCCATCCTGACCGAAGCTTATAACTTCTTCCGTAATCATATCGTTCAGCTGGCGATGCTGACCGTTCCCTTACTGCTGTTGCAGGTGGGTATTCAAATGTGGCTCGGTGCCGAGCTGCTAAATGCCGATCCTGAAAATCCGCAGTTCGGCACTCCTCATATGCTGGCAGTGATCGCCTTGATGGTGATCTTCTCAGTGCTTATCGCGGCGTTGACGCTATTTATGGAGCTGCGTACCGAAGGCATGCAGCCCAGTACAGGCCAGGTGTTGAAATCCAGTCTGGCATTTGTGCCTGGGCTGATGTTGGCCGGAGTGTTCTCCGGAATGGCGATCGCGGCGCCGACCATGATCCTGGCGGCCATAGGGCCGATTTGGATCCTGGGGATGGGGATCAGCCTGTATCTGTTTGCCCGCCTGGCCTTTGTTAACTTTATGGTAGTGGTCGAGCGCATGAGCCCGTTGCAGGCCATCAAGGCCAGTTTTGAGTTCAGTAGCGGGCTCACTGGCACGACAATCTTGGTACTGCTGAGCTATTTTCCGCTGCTGCTCATCGGCAGTGTGCTGTCGCAACTGGGACAGGCTGGTGGTATGCCACTGCAGTTGGTAGTGGATACCTTTGTGGCTTTCATTGGTTTGTTCGTCAATGTAGCCTTGTTCCGCCTCTATCGCGTTGCCCGTAAGGGCCGAGCTTGAATCTTCTTTGCTAGCCGCTCAAGCGGCTCTGTGAGGTCAGACTGTGCTGGATGATGTTGCCTTTATAGCCAGTGTGTCGGAAGACTTGGCCCGGGAGTACCGGACTGCCAAGCGCTATGTGCAGGATGTGCCAACCCAGGCACTGCTGCATGTTCGCAGCTTTGCCCACAAATTGACTGAGCTGTTGGCCGCACCGGCCAAGCTCAGTTTTGACAGCCCCAACCTTTATGATCGTATCGAACAGCTCAATCGCCAGCGGCTGATCGATGTGCGCATCACCCGGGCGCTGCATAGGCTGCGGGCCGATGGCAACCGCGGCGCCCATCCGGAAAAGTTCCACCTCACCGAAACGGAGCTGCTGGCGCTGGCCAGAAAGGCCATCGGCGATCTGTTGAAACTGATGGAACTGGCCTACCCCAGGCTGAAGGGCCGGGAAGCACCTGAATACCGCTTTGATGACTTTGATCTGCAGGCCGGACGCGAGCTCTGCTATCGGGCCGTGATGGAGGATGATGCCGAGGCGCAATATTTGCTGGGTATGGCGCTCAAGAATCGGGCCCTGATTGCCCGTGGCCAGGAACAGGCCCTGCAAGATAAGGCCGACGAACCGCTCACGGGTGACTCGGCGCGAATGCTGGCCAAGGCGGCACACTGGTTTGCCGAGGCGGCGCCAACTGAACCCAAGGCGTTGTTTGAACACGGAGTGGCCCTTATTCATGGCTACAGTGGTGATGTTGATCTTGCTAACGGACAGCAGGCTATTCGCCAAGCCGCCGAGGCCGGCGTGACCGATGCCATGGCGCTCTTGGGCTACTTCTATCTGGTGGGCAGCGGTGAGCTGGCTAAAGATGAAATCGAGGCAGAACGTTTCCTCAGTGCTGCTGCCGCCAACGAACAATCTGAGGCCATGGCCAATCTCGGGGTGCTCTGTTATCAACGCGGCGAGCTGCAACAAGCCTTTGAACACATAACCCGGGCGGCCAGAGCCGGGGATCCCCACGCTCAATACCACCTAGCCCTGATGTTGGCCCGTGGCGAAGGCTGTGAAGCAGACCAAGGTGCCAGTGAACAATGGTTGGCCGAAGCGGCAGAGCAGGGACAACTGGATGCCATGTTGGCGCGGGCGCAGCATATGCTCAACGATGACACCGCATTTGGCTCGGATCTGTCTCAGGCCGAAAGTTATTTAAGACAGGTTATCCGCTATGGCCACAGTGTGACCGCCATGATTGAATTGGCGATAGCCCTGACCGATGGTTGCCTTGGACGTATAGACGTGGTGGAGGCTGTTGCTTGGTTGCGCCTGGCGCGAGAGCGAGCCGATGAGCGTGAACTGGAGGTAATAGGCCCCTTGTGGCAGTCACTGCAACAACAGGTTGAGAATGTATTGCAACTGAGCCAATCGGCAGATGAGCGGCGTGCCCTGAAACGGGCACAGGAACTGCTCGCCGATTAGTCCGGTTCGTGCTCTATGATACGACCCCTTGGGCTCAAGCCTGAATCCCGGCACAGGTTGGGATCCAGGTCGTAGAGATCTCTTTGTCTGCCTCTTTGGCGGCATTGGTGGATGCTGGCCAACTGACGTTTCAAATAGCTGCGGCCAAACAGGCTCAAACACAGGAGTGTAGTCGCCGCCAGGATCAACACCAGGGGCATAAGCAAGAGTGCCAGGCTAAAGGCACTGAGACTCAGCAGTGCTCCCGCCAAGGTTCTGGGATTGAGTGGCTGACTCTGCGCAAATTGTCGGTACATCTTTCTTCCTCCGGTCTTTGCTTGGGTCCAAGTGTGACCCCATCCCTGGCTCAGGTCACGTTAAATCTGCTTCATTATTCATCATGTTTAATACGACTTTATTAAGAAAGCGTTAAGAGGCAGGAGTTCCCCGAATAAATAATTATTCATCAACTGTGGTTTAAAACCCAAAAGCCAGATTTTTTGTTGCAATTTTGACCTGTTTTTCAACTAATTGTGAACTATCACTCAGTCAAATCAGCAGAATATGCGATCATTTCGACAAAGCTGTAGGTCGCTACTCCGATGGTTGTCGGCCTTTTCTCAAATATCGGACCCCGCTGAAGATGAAACTCCGCTCATTGAAACACAAGTTGCTGGTGTGTGTGGTACTGGCATTGACTCTGGTTGTGGCTCTGCTTTCCTGGCAAAGCTACAGCACTCAAAAAACACAACTGTTGCAAGCCAGCCAGCAAGAGTTAAAGCGTATTGGTGATATGCAGGCACAGCGTGTCACCGAGTGGTTGGCGATTCGCACCAACGTGGTTTCATCCTTGCAGGAATACATAAGTGATGACTTTGTGCCTGCACTGCAGCAGGCCAGGGCGGCCGGCAAGCTGGAGTCTGTCTACTTCGGTGGCAGTGACGGCAAAATGCAGGATGCCGATCCCAGCGTGGACAACAGTCATTACGACCCCCGCAGCCGTCCCTGGTACCAGGATGCCATGGCCAAAGGCCGGGCCATTATCACCAAACCCTATATCGACAGCGGCTATGGTATTCAGGTGGTCTCTTTGGCGCAGCCAACCGCCAAAGGGGTGATAGGTGGTGACTTGGCAATTGATACTCTGGTGGCCGAGGTCAACAGCATGGCTATCCCGGCTGCGGGTTTTGCCATCATGATGCATAACGACGGTACCGTAATCGCTTATAAGGATGGCAGCAAGGCGATGCGTCCGGTTGCCGAAATTGATGATGATCTCGGTGCAGGCATTCTGGCCAACATTCAAAAAACGGCGCAGTTGCAATCCCTGTATTTTGATGCCGATGGTCGGGACAAACTTGTTTGGGCAACGGCCATCCCGGATACCGACTGGCAGCTCTTGCTGCTGCTGGATAAGGCAACGCTTGAAGCACCGCTCGGCAAATTGCTTTGGACCCAGGTTGGCTTGGCGGCGCTTGTGCTGCTGGTGAGCACGGCGGCTATCTCTTGGTTTCTCGGACTCTTGTTGGCTCCGCTTGGGCGGGTATCCCAGGCGCTGGCACGGATTGCCGACGGCAATGGCGATCTGACCCAAAGGATCACGGTCGACAGCAATGATGAAGTGGCCGAGCTGGCCGACAACTTCAACCGCTTTGTCTCGGCCCAGCATCAGCTGATAAGCCATATACGTCAGTTGGCGGCCGAACTGGATCTGGATGCCGAGCGGGGGTTGAATACCACCCAGAGCTCGGTTGTTGAGCTGCAAAGGCAGCAGCAGGAAGTAACCATGGTGGCTACCGCCGTTACCGAGATGGCCAGTGCCACTCAGGAGATTGCCGCCAACGCCGAGTTGACCGCTACTGCAGCGCAGCAATCTTCCTGCAGCTCGCAGCAGGGTAAGAGCCTGGTACTGCAGACCCGAGACTCGATACATTCATTGGCTGAGGAAGTAGGCCAAACCACCGAAGTGATCAATGAGCTCAATCGTCATGCCCAGGCTATCAGCGGTATTCTCACCGCAATTCAAGGGGTGGCCGAACAGACCAATCTGTTGGCGTTGAACGCCGCCATCGAGGCTGCACGCGCCGGCGAGCAAGGGCGCGGCTTTGCCGTGGTGGCCGATGAAGTGAGGGTTCTGTCTCAGCGTACTCAGGATTCGGCCTCCGAAATCCACGACACCATAGAGGCATTGCAGCAAACCACCGCCAGGGCGGTAGCCTCCATGGAAAACAGCCGCCAGATGGCAGGCCGCAGTGTCGGCGATGCCGAAGAGGCCAGTAAGGCGCTGGAAGAGATAGCCGTTGCAGTGGCACAGATATCCGATATGGCCGGGCAGATAGCCACGGCGGCGGAAGAGCAGACTCAGGTAACGGGGGAGATTACCCAAAATACCACGGCCATCAAGGACGTTACCGATGAGATCACCGCCACCGCCATGGACGACCTTGAGCACGCCAAGGCGCTCAAGGTGCGTGCGACCGATCTCAATGCCAAGGTCGCGACCTTCGTGCTCTAATCACGTTTAACTCAAGACCGCTGCTCAGGCGGTCTTTTTACTGCTCATGCTGTCACCTATCAGCTGCCGCATCCAGCGGTGGCCTGGGTCGTCATTATTGCGCTCATGCCAGAGCAACACATAAGCCATGGGCATAAAGTCTATCGGCAGTGGCAATTGCTGCAGCGAGTATAGCTTGCAGGCGTGCAGTGCAAAACTGGAGGGCAAGGTAAACACCAAGTCACTGTGAGCGCAAATACTGGCAGCACCGTAGAAGTCGGGCACTGTAGCACTGAGGCGGCGATGATGACCGAGATCCGCCAGAAAGTAGTCCAGCGCCCACCAATCATTACCCTCACAACGCACCTGTACATGGGGTAGCGCCAGATAGGCTGCCAGATCCCAGACCTTGTTCTTTTGAGCTTGCAGCGCCGGGTGTCCTTCGCGCACCAGACACACTTGATGATCCTGAAACAGAGTTTGGTACAGGATCCCTTCCGGCAACTGGCTGAAGTGAAAGCTGGAGCTGGGCTGCAGATCCCTTCCAGAAATTCCCAAATCTATCTGCCCCTGCTGCAGTGCCTGCATGGATTTTTCGGTCCAGACATAGGAGTCGAGCCTGACATTGGGGGCGTTGCTGAGCAAGCGACCGATAAAACTGGGCAGCAGAGTTTCATAGGCGCTTTCTACCATGGTGAGCGAAAACTGCCGGTTGCTGCTGGCCGGGGTAAATACGGGAGGTTGGGTCAGTTGATGCAGACTCTGTAAGGCGATAGGCAGATGTTGCGCTAACTGTTCGGCGTGAGCCGTCGGTTTGAGGCCGTGGGCGGTGCGCTGAAACAGAGGATCGCCCAACATGTCGCGCAGGCGGTTGAGGCTCTTGCTCAATGCAGATTGACTCAGGTGCAGTCGATTGGCGGCGCGGGTCACGCTGCGCTCTTCCAGCAGCACCTGCAACATGACCAACAGGTTGAGGTCGATACGGGCCAGATTATCCAGATTCACCCTGATATTCCTCAGAGGAAATTATGTTGTGAGATTATATCATTTCTTTTCATACCACCAGTTCATTAGAATGTGCCCCATCTCAGTTTTCACTCAGGATTGAACGACAACCTATGGCAAAAAACCTCCTGCCTATGCTGATGGCCATGGTGCTGTTAAGCCCACTGGCTATCGATATCTACTTGCCCTCTTTGCCGACTATGGCGATTGAATATGGCGTCAGTGCCGGCGAAGTCCAGTCTACTCTGGTGCTTTTCCTGTTCGCCATGGGGGTAGGGCAGATCCTCATAGGCCCTTTGGCTGACAGATTTGGCCGCAGGCCTGTGGCATTGGGGGGAATTTCTCTCTATGTGCTCAGTGCGCTGTTGGCTGTGGTTGCCATGGAGTTCGAATGGCTACAGATTGCCAGGGTATTGCAGGGATTGGCGGCTTGCTCCACTTCTATCGTTGTCTTCAGCGCAGTGCGTGACTGCTACGCACCGGCTGAAAGTTCCCGTATCTACAGCTATCTCAACGGCGCGATTTGCGTCATCCCCGCACTGGCGCCAACGCTTGGTGGCGTGATGGCGATGCAATTCGGTTGGCGTTCAACCTTTGGACTGATGGCTGTTTACGGCTTGGTGATCCTGCTGCTGGTGAGTATGCGTTTTCCAGAAACCCGGCCGCAGAATACTGTCAGCAGTGGGCCGCTGTACCGCTGGGGCCGCTATCAGCCTGTATTGGCCGAACGCCACTTCCTGTTTTATGCCTTCTGCTGCATGGCGGGTATGGCCTCAATATTGAGCTATGTTTCCTACGCACCTGTATGGCTGATTGATCATTTGGGTATGTCAGAACTGGCATTCAGTGGCCTGTTTGGACTCAACGCCTTGGTGAACATTATTGCCTGCTTTGCCGCGCCAGTGGTCACCAAACGCCTTGGAAATCGCGCGACCGTTGTGTTTTCGCTCTGGTTGCTGCTGGCTTCTGCCGCGATGCAACCTGTGCTGCAGATCTATGGCCCTCAGCAAGGTATGGCTGCCGCCATGAGCTTTATGTTGCCCATGATGTTGCTGTGTGTCGGTTTCGCCTTCCTGCTGGGTCCGGCAACCAGTATGGCGTTGGCGGCCTTCGGCGAGCGTGCCGGTACTGCGGCAGCCTTGCTCGGTTGTATTCAGATGAGCGGCGCCTCTTTACTGGCCGGTCTGGTGCAGCAAACCGACCTCAGTGCGCCATTCGCCGTAACCTTGGTGATGGGCAGCCTGTCTATGGTGCTGCTGCTGATTATGGCCCAGCGTCGTTTCAATGCCTGGCATCAGGAGCAGCAGTTTGCGCATCACTGAGTTTTAACAGATTTAAGCATCACCCTTGGCCCGTTGCAGTTGACCGCTGCCGCGGGCATTTTTTTAGTGCCAGGATGGTGTATGGGGGCAGTGCCTGTTGCCGGCGGGGGTTGTGTTACCATAGCTGGCGCTGTGGTAGGTCCGCAGTCTTAAAAGTGTTGAATCTCTGATAGAGAAGGCCTATGTCGCGCCCTTACTGTGAACAATGTGGTTACCCGCAAACGGCCTGTGTTTGCGGGGCCGTGTCAGCTATATCTCCCCGCAACCGGCTGTTGGTGCTGCAGCATCCCTCCGAGGTGGAACATGCCAAGAACAGCGTGCGTTTATTGCAGTTGGCGGTGCCGAGCACCAGAGTGGTAGTGGGCGAAACCGAGGCGGACTTTGCTGAGCTGAGAGCCGAACTGGCAAGGGATAGCATGCCGACTTTCTTACTCTATCCCTCTGATGAGAGTCAGCTGTTACAGGCAGCAGAATCATCTGAAGCGGTACGGCTTATCCTGCTGGATGGCACCTGGCGCAAAACCTTGAAAATGTATCGACTTAACCATTGGTTACAGGCCTTACCCCAAAAGCATTTGTCACTGACGGCGCCGACAGCGTATCGCATTCGCAAGGCCAGTCGCAGCGATAGCCTGTCGACGCTCGAGGCGGCAGCAGCGGCCCTGTCTCAGTTGGAGCCTGGGCTGGATGTGGCGCCTATGCATGGGTTACTGGCTGAGCTGGTGGCGCAGCGGCTGCGACGGATGCCGGCCAAGGTGCGGGAGCGGTATTGAGTAAGCGGTAGCGAAAATTTCGTGTAGATCACGACATTTATAAGCTAATCCGGTTTTAATTAGCGTACATCATCCCTGATGATGGAGTGGGACTGTCGGCTTACCGCTTTTGCAGGGGAGTGGTAGCAGAATGACTCTGTTGCCGGCAGTCCTGTTCACTCCGCTGACTAAAGCTGAAAATGTGCCAGGGCAAACTGTTCTGGATGCAAGGGATAACCGAAAAAGAACCCCTGTGCCAGCCCGTCACCCATCTGCCGCACCATATCATTTTGATCGGCTGTTTCTATTCCCTCGGCAACAAACTTGAGCTCCAGTGCCTGTGACAGCTGCACTATGGCCTGACACAGACGTTTGCCTTTCTGATGCTCCAGCTGTTCGGCAAATTCACCGGCAATTTTCAGCCCATCCAGGGGCAGGCTGCCTAAACGGCTCAGTGATGACAGCCCGGTACCGAAATCATCTAGGACGATTCTGACCCCCAGTTCCCTGAGCTGTTTGAGGGTTTGTTTGGCCTGGCGTGGATGGCCCAGCAGTGCCGATTCTGTGATCTCCAAAATCAGTGCTTCGGCGGGAAGCTGATGATGTTGCAGCGCCGATTTTACCTGCTGGTAAAAGTCCAGGTGCTCCAGCTGCAGCGGCGACACGTTGACCGAAATAATAAAGTCGTTGTCCTGTTGCCGCCAAAGCGCCAGTTGCCGGCAGGCTTGCTCCAACACCCAGTTGCCGACAGTGACTATTAGACCGGTTTCTTCCAGCAAGGGCACGAAATCGGCCGCTTCCAGCAGTTCGTGTGGACTCTTGTGCCAGCGCAGCAGCGCTTCGGCGCCGGCCATGCGGTTATCCTTGAGCCTGACTATGGGTTGGTAAAACAGGCTCAGTTGCCCCAGCCCCAAGGCATGACGCAGATCGCCGAGCAATTTGAGTTTATGTTCGGCGGCCTCACTCATGGAGCTATCATAGAAATTGATATGGCTGGCGCTGCGTTTGGCACTGTACATGGCTGTGTCGGCCTGACTCAGCAGCTCGGAGGGATTTATCTCCCGGTCGCCAAACAGGCTGATACCTATGCTGGTACCCAGGTAGAATTTCTGTCCTTCCAACTCAAACGGCGTCTCGAACAGGGCCAATATCTGCTGCGCGAAACGGTAGATATCTTCTCTGTCGCGGCAATGCTGTAACACCAGGGTAAATTCATCACCGCCCATGCGGGCGATGTCGGCTCTCTCTATGCAACCTGCTTCCAGCCTGGCGGCGACCAATTGCAGTATTCTGTCACCCATGGAGTGGCCAAAGCTGTCGTTGACATGTTTGAAGCCGTTGAGGTCGAGAAACATTAAGGCACCTGTGGTTGGTTTTCCTTGGTTGGCTGCTTCGCGACTGGCACTGAGAGCCTGGCGCAGTTTGCGCTTCATATGACGACGATTGGGAAGTCCGGTGAGCATGTCGAACATGGCTTGTTCTGTCAGGCGAGACTCCAGTTGCTTGCGCTCGCTGATATCGCTGAAGATGGTGACCAGATAGCAACCGGATTCGGTCTGCAACCTGCGACTGCTCTGCCAGGCGGGAAAGTGACTGCCATCGACTCGGGTATGGCTGACCTCGCCCTGCCAGAAGTCCCGCTGCGCCAGGGCGGCGCGGCATTCTCTCTGTTTGGGATCGTTTGCGGTTTCGAGGATCTGCAACTGCTGGCCTATCAATTGTGCCTGGCTGAAACCGCAAAGGCGGCAGAGGGCCCGATTGACTGCGAGGATTTTGCCCGAGGTATCACTGATGACAACGGCTTCGGCACTTTCTTCAAGAATGCCCGCCAATACGCTGCGGGGCAGCAAGCCAAATACGTCCTGAGCTTCATCTCTGGGACCCAGGCGACGATCCAAGGCTTCGAAACGCACCAGGATCATCTTGTTACTGTCTATTCTGACTGGTTCCAGGTAGAGGCGGGTTGGCAGTTCTTTGCCGTGGCGATTGAGATGCAACCACTCCTGCACCTGGGACTTAGCCGTAGCGGCCTGCAGTAGTTTTTTCGCCAACTCTATGCTGCTCTGGCCGCCCAATTGCAATCTGGGGGCAAAGTCATAGAGAGTGGCATCGAGAATTTCCTGGTGGACACAGGCGAAGTAATCCAGCGCGGCCTGGTTGGCTGCGAAAATTTTACCCCCTCTGAACAGTGCCAGAGGTGTTGAGTGTGGATCGCTGCGCCAGAGTTGCAACTGGGGGCCAAGCTTTGTGTCGGCCACCAGACTCTGCAGCAGTTGTGTCCATCGGATCATCCAGGATACTCCCTTGTCGTTCTCCCGCTGAGAACCACTTCCCTTTGTCAATACTTCAATCCTTTGGTTTTAAAACTAAACAGATCTACTCTGTGGCTCAATCAAAATTTCGTTTTGTTGCTAAAAATGTTCATTATCGGTCAAACTGGTGAAAAAATGTGTGATAGTCCTTGGAAGATGGATTTTTGTTCTCTCTCATGCAGGAGTGAATTATGGCGAGATTCATACTGTTACTGAGTTGGCTGCTGGCCTTTGGCGTGAGTGCGGCCGATTTGACTCAACTGAGTGAAAAAGCCAGTGAAGATGCCCGGCGTCTGGAGCAGGAACAACTGGAAAAAGCCAGGGCCGCAGCCAAGGAAACTGCCGAGCGGGAACAGAAGGTGCTCAAACGCCAGCAATCCGGTGAATGGCAGGAGGAGCAAAGGCTAAAAGCCAGTAAACAGTTTGATGAGAGGGCGCAGCGGGAACAGAAATACTTGCAGGAAGCCAAAGAGGCTGCGGCCAAAGAGCGCAAAATCGAAGAGCCCAAGATGAAGAAGCTGAAACAGAAGCAGATAGAACCTTAAGCCAGCTGTATTTCAGCCCCCAAGTTAAAGTGCTCGCCGTCCAAACCATTCAGACTAACAGGGAGATGTTATGAAATCTTTTGTCTCGGGACTGAGCCTGGTTCCTGCCTGGTTGTTGCCATTTGCCGCATTCGCAGCCGACCCTACTGTGCTGGCGCAGCAGCAAGCCGCCAAGTTGGAGCCAAAAGTGATTGAATGACGACGGGATCTGCATAGGCACCCTGAGTTGTCCAACCGTGAGTTTCGCACGGCCGCCAAGGTCAGTGAGCACCTGCAATCTTTGGGATTGGAAGTACAGACGGGTGTGGCTCATACCGGTATCGTTGCCTTGCTCAAGGGTGATTATCCCGGGCCCTTGATCGCTCTTCGGGCCGACATGGACGCCTTACCTGTTACTGAAGCCGTGGATCTTCCCTTTGCCTCCAAGGTTAAGGCCGACTACCGTGGGCAAGAGGTGGGTGTCATGCATGCCTGTGGTCACGATACCCACGTGGCTATCTTGATGGGGGTGGCCGAAGCCCTGAGCAACTTGCGATCTCAGCTTCATGGTGAGGTGATGTTTATTTTCCAACCGGCGGAGGAGGGAGCGCCTGAAGGGGAAGAAGGCGGCGCCGAGTTGATGCTGAAGCAGGGGCTGTTTGCCGCCAAACCCGAACGTGTTTTTGGGCTGCATGTAACCTCGAATCTCCCAACAGGCATGATAGGGCTCAGAGCCGGGCCAACCATGGCCAGTGAAGACTCTTTCAGCATCCAGGTTAAAGGGCGTCAAACCCATGGCTCCCGTCCCTGGAATGGCGCCGACCCCATAGTGGCCGCGGCACAAATTGTCAGTGCCTCGCAAACCATTATCAGCCGCCGCACGGATTTGACTGCCGGCCCCGCGGTATTGAGCTTTGGTGCCATCAACGGCGGGATACGTTCGAATATCATTCCCGATGAAGTTGAGCTTATCGGCACCATCAGAACCTTTGATCAGCCGAGCCGGGCCAATATCAAACAGCAACTGAGCAAGACCGCCGAAATGATAGCGCAAGCCAATGGCACTGAGGCGAAGACAGAGATAGTCCAGGGTTATCCTGTGCTGGTGAACAGTGCTGAATTGGTGGCCGAAGTCAGGCCCTTGCTGGAGCAAGTGGTCGGCAAGGGGAGGCTGGTGGACCCCGGGCTTATCACAGGGGCTGAGGACTTTGCTTTCTACGCGCAAGAAATCCCGGGAGTTTTCTTCTTTCTTGGGGTAACTCCTGAGGGGACTGACCCGGCAACGGCGGCCAGCAATCACTCCCCCTATTTCTATGCCGATGAAGCAGCGTTCAAGACGGGGGTAGAGGCGTTGACCACACTGGCACTCTCCAGCTTAAGCGGCAAATAAACCGTACGGGATAAAGCATTTTGCTTACAAAATCTGACAATTCCGTATCACTTGTTACTTGATTTACAGTGCTTTTTTACCCGATATTGGATCTTTTGAAATCAGCAATCAGCCAAGGAGCGACCCAATGAAGCGTACGCTGACCGCCCTGCTGATGTCAGCCAGCCTTCTTGGGGCGGCGACAACACAGGCGACCACGGCCGAAGATATTCAGAGTTTTACCCTGAATAACGGCATGAAAATCATGGTATTGGAGGATTCATCCATTCCCAATGCCAACATGTATCTGTTTTGGAAGGTGGGCTCACGCAACGAGGTGCCCGGGATCACAGGGATTTCCCACTTCTTCGAGCATATGATGTTCAATGGCTCCAAGAAATACGGCCCCAAGATGTTTGACCGCACCATGGAAGCGGCCGGTGGCGCCAATAACGCCTACACGACTGAAAACGTGACCGTTTATACCGACTGGTTCCCTTCCAATGCTCTGGAAACCATTTTTGATCTGGAAGCCGATCGGATTGCGGCGCTGGATATCAATGCCGAGATGGTAGAGAGTGAGCGCGGCGTAGTTGCCTCCGAGCGTACCACAGGGCTGGAAAACTCCAACTGGCGTACCCTGCAGGAAGAGGTAAAAGGTGTGGCCTTCAGGGCGCATCCCTATAGCTGGTCTGTGATTGGCCATGAATCTGATATTGCGGCCTGGACCTTGGAAGATCTAGTGCAGTATCACAAGACCTACTATGCCCCCAACAATGCGGTTGTGGTGATTGCCGGTGACGTTAAGCTGGCCGAGGTCAAGCGTCTGGCCCAGCGTTACTTTGGCCCTATCCCGGCGCAAGAGCCACCCAAGGCGGTGAAGACAGTCGAGCCGCTGCAAAAAGGGGAACGACGGGTCTTCGTCAAGAAAGAGTCTGTCAGTACGCCCAATATCATGCTGGCCTATCACGTACCGGCCACCACCAATAAAGACTATTACGCGCTGGATCTGCTGACCTCGATTCTGAGTGAAGGCAACAGCTCGCGCCTCTACAAGGCTCTGGTGGACAAGCAGTTGGCGATTGCCGCCGAGACTTATATGCCCATGTCTTTTGACCCCAACCTGTTGTACATCCTTGGGGTGGCGGCCCCAGGTGTCAGCGCCACCACTCTGGAACAGGCATTGATCGAAGAGGTCAACCGTATTGCCCGTGACGGCGTTAAGGTTGAAGAGTTGGAAAAGGCCAAAAATATCAAGCTTATGGATTTCTATCGCAGTATGGAAACCATCAATGGCAAGGCCAACACCCTGGGCACCTACGAACTTTATTTCGGTAGCTTCGACAAGCTGTTCCAGGCACCGGATGCCTATAATCAGGTCACAGTGGCCGACATTCAAAGGGTGGCAGAAACATACCTGCGCCGTGCCAACCGCACTGTGGGGGTACTGGCTGCACAAGAGGAGGCGGATCAATGAGCAAGGTTTTTTCTCTCAAGGCCTCTCTGGGCGCCGTGGCCATTGCCGCAGCCTTGATGGTTTCAGGTTGTCAGTCTACCCAGGTGAAGGTGAGCCAGGATACCGGCCACTTTGTACTGCCAACATATGAAAGAGTCACTCTGGATAACGGCCTGACGCTGATGCTGATGCCGCAGAAAGAGGTGTCGCTGATCACCCTGAACGCCGTGGTGAAAGTCGGCAGCGTCAATGACACCACAGCCGGTGTGGCAGAGGTGACGGCTCAGGGCTTGTTGCTCGGCGCCGCCGGTCGCACCAAGGCCAGCATAGAGCAGGAGGTGGACTTTCTCGGTGCCAGTCTGAATGCCGATGCCGGCCGTGAGGGCAGTTACCTCAGCGCCGATTTTATGGCCAAAGATGTCGATACCATGCTGGGATTGTTTGCCGATGTGCTGACCCGTCCCGACTTTGATGCCACCGAGTTTGATAAACTCAAGAGCCGCAGAGTCGCCGAGCTGGCGCAGGAGAAAGAGAGTCCCAAGTCCGTGATTGGGCGCTACTTCAACAAGTTGGTCTTCGGTCAGCATCCTTATGGCAATGCCACTTCGGGAACCAGTGAGTCTGTGTCCCAGTTGACAGTCAACCAGCTGAGAGCCTTCCACAAGGGCTACTATCAACCGGCCAATACCGCTATCAGCGTGGTGGGCGATTTCGACCCGGCGCAGATGAAGGCCAAGCTGCAAGCGGCATTCGGTCAATGGAACAACAGTGAATCGCTGCGTGCCGTCGACCTCAAGCAGGGGCTGCCGACTCTGTCTGCCAGCCGAGTCTTGCTGGTGGATAAGTCGGACGCGATAGAGACCACCTTCACCATAGGTGGCCTGGGTGTGACTCAGGATAACCCTGACTATGTGGGCCTGACTGTGGTCAACACCATACTCGGTGGCCGTTTTACCTCCTGGCTCAACGATGAGCTGAGGGTGAATGCCGGTTTGACCTATGGCGCGCGCTCGGGTTTCGTTCCCTATCGTGACTCAGGGGTTTTTATGATCAGTACTTTCACCAAGTCGGCTACTACAGAGGAAGCCATTGACTTGGCACTCAAGACCTACAGTCGCCTGTGGCAGAAAGGGATAGATCAGCAGACTCTGGATTCGGCCAAGGCCTACGTCAAAGGCCAGTTCCCGCCCAAGTTTGAAACCAGTGGCCAGTTGGCCGGTCTGCTGTCAGACATGTACCTGTATGGTTTTGATGAGTCCTATATCAATCAATTCCAGCAACGGGTGGATGGACTGACTCTGGCGCAGACCAAGCAGTTGGTCGACAACTACTTCCCCAAGGATAAGTTGCAGATGGTGCTGATTGGCAGCGGCGACAAGATAGCCCCGATAGCGGCCAAGTATGGCGAGGTGACCCGGGTCGATATCAAGGATGTCGGTTTCGGCGGTTAACCCGACCAACTGGATCATAAAGCCACCTCAATTGAGGTGGCTTTTTACATCATTCTGCATCCGCGCTTTTACTTTGGGGCTTGAACCTCACACAAGTTCAGCCTGCGTTTGTCGTGAACGACAAACAGCCTGTCATCCATAAAGCTGACCTGAGCCTTGGCCGGTTTGATGTCACCGAGACTTTGAACCTGGGTTAGTGCCAGTTCAAAGGCGCTTTGATCCTCGGCCAGTGGATGACACTCGAAGCGATTGTTGCCCTTGGTTCTTAACCACAGCTGTGGCCCACAATTGCTGAAGCGGGCGCTGCCGGGCGCCAGAAGGCGAGACGACTGCAAGAGCAGATCTTTTTCCTGACCACTGCCGAGCATTTTGGAAAGCTTGCCAAAGAGGCTGTCCGGCAGGCCATATCTGTACTCTGCCAATATCGTCTCTTGACTGTCCGCTGCAGACTGCCCCTGACAGAGGCAGAAAATCTGCCTGTCACAGACCTGGATCTCTTCCAGCCAGTGTGGGCTGCCTGGCTTTAAGGCGGTGAGCTCAGGTTCGTCCGGCTCCTTGTATCTGTTGACCAAGTGACACTGATCATCTTTGATAAATAACCAGGAAATGGCCCGGCCCTTACGGGTATTGGGGGAACTCATTCGCAGCAGCAGTTGATTGTCATCCAGCGGGCAAAGCTGCAATGGCAGAAAGTGGAAGTGTTGCTGCTCCACTGTCATGGAAAGCACATCCGGATTGGCAAAGGGGTAGTGCTGCGCCTGATCTTCTGTCAGCGAATCCCAGATCCAGAGCCCGGTTTCATCCACCAAGGTGAGTTGTTGATGCCAGAGGCAGACCTGGGGATGCCCCTTAAATTGGGTGAGATCCAGCAGCAAGCTGGGGGAGTCCGCCTCGGTAGGCCAAATGGCCAGCAGCGGCTTACGCTCTGATTCGTCCCACAGCGTCAGCGCTAATAACTGCGGTGCCAGGAAGCGTGCGGCCTCCAGCAACCAGCCTTTGTGGTTGAAATCCCACTCTCTGATGATACGGCTCTTGAGTCTGTGCATGAGATCTCCGGCAATAACAGCATTGGCATTGATTGTCGCAGAAACTGTGCAATAGATCTGCTACGAAAACAGAAATTTATCGGCTTGTTTATCGGGAAACTTTGTTCTGTTCCAGGTGCGGTTCGACTGTGGGATTTGGCGGAGTTCAAAAGCTCCTGGGCACTAACTCCCCGGGTACTAACGCATAGTCACGATACCGGGTTGCCGTTTGCCGGCCGTGCCAGGTAAGAGGCAAAAGGCGTTTTATGTCCTAAACTTCTTTATGCCTGCCACTCAGCCACAGAGATCCCCATGACCATGACAGATAACAAGCCGCTCGAAACGCCCACGACTCTGGATTCACTCGATTCGGCCCAATGGCTGCATATTTCGGAAACGGTAAAACTCTTGTTGTTGTCGATAGCCCAGATAGAGTTGACCCTGACTGACGGTGAGCACAATGTCACCGGTTTAGGGAGCCTGTTTACCGACATGGCGGAGCAATTGCGTGAGGTGAATGCTTGGTTGGAAACTCAGGAGAATACTCCGGCCGAGATCCGCGATCATGGCCGCCATCTGGCCGGTAAGGTCAATGAAGGCATAGTGGCTTTTCAGTTCTATGATCGTCTGTCACAAAGGCTCAACCATGTGGTGACCGGGCTGGCGCTGACTGAAGAAGTTCTGCGTGATGAGCATAGTCGCACCTCGGAACATGCCTGGAAAATGTTACAGCGTACGATTAAGTCGACATACTCGCTGGACTGTGAACGCAAAATGTTTGATCTTGTGCTGCAGGGAATGCCACTACATGAGGCTTTGAGCCAGTATCAAGATGAACATCTCAAGCAAAACAACAACGATATCGAACTCTTCTGACTTTCTACGCCTGTTTATTATTTCCCTGGCCTTGGCCTGGCAACCCGCCTGGGCCGGCAAGGCCTCCTTTAGCCAATTCTGTGAAGCGCTCAATGGCCATTGGCAGGGGGATGGCGCCCAAAGCGGACAAACCCCGAAGGAGCTCAGCCTGGATGCCATCTGCAGTAAAGACAAGCGTCAGTTGTTACTCAGCGTCAGTGAAGGGGCACGCCATCCCCTGAGTGAAACCTGGTGGTTCAGAGACCAAGACCCCAGCGTGGGGCTCTGGTACTTTGATGGTGTGACCGAAGAACGCTTTCAATCTTTCACTCTCTACCATCAGGGCAGCGGATTTTCCCTGCTGGGTGAAGGGCAGTCCGGCGGACGCCCGGCGCTGATCCAACTGCTATTCGAAGCCGACAATGACGGCTGGCTCTGGCGCCAGAATTTGCACTATCTGGATGAGGACTCGGATAGCTATCAAACCTACAGAGCCATCTCACTGCAACATCGCTGATTTATTTAGCGCCGCTGAAACCTTGTTGACGCCATGCTTCATAGCTGATGATAGCCACTGCGTTGGAAAGGTTCAGGCTGCGGCTGGAGGGCACCATAGGGATCCTCAGTCTGTGCTCTGCAGCAATGCTCTGCAATATTTCCTGAGGCAGGCCGCGGCTCTCTGGGCCAAACAAAAGCACATCACCTTGCCGATACTCGAGCTCAGAATGTGGCCGGCTGCCCTTGGTGGTGCAAGCCAAAATGCGTTTGCCAGCCATGGCCGCGAGAAAGTGCGGGAAATCCGGGTAACGGTTTACTCGGGTCAGATCGCCATAATCCAGCCCGGCCCGGCGCAGTTTTTTCTCTTCCAGATCAAAACCCAAAGGTTCTATCAGGTGTAGCTCGCAGCCGTTGTTGGCGCAGAGACGGATAATGTTGCCGGTATTGGGGGCGATTTCGGGTTCATAGAGGGCAATGTGGAACACGGGTTTACCTTATTGCATGCAGATGCGGGCATTATACCATTCCGCTAAGGAGTGTACTCTCTCAGTGAGAATGCAAAGTCGCTAGAAAGTAAAAAAGCCCCTTACGGGGCTTTTTCAGGCGAGGTAATCGCTTACATCTCGTATTTGACAGTCAGGTAGAAGAAACGACCTATGTTGTCATAGCTGGCACTGCCTGCACCTGTACCAGTGGTGCTGCCTGGCAGATCACGGTCGAACACATTGTCCACCCCGAGACCGAACTCCAGTCCATTATCCATGGTATAGGTGGCATACAGGTCTGTAACACTGTATGAACCATAGCTCATAACATTGGAGTAAGGCACGTCATAGTTGGCGCGGAACTGTGGTGTATACAGATCTACCGAGTCCAGATAACGTGTCTTCCAGTTCAGGTTCCAGGCGTCGTAGCTGTAGTTCAGCACCAACTGACCTTGCCACTGTGCTTCACCCAAAGTGCCGGCATACTCTTCAAAATCGGTCGCATCATCCTGGAAAGGATACTCGTTGCGTTCAATCAGATAAGTACCCAGCAGGTTGGTGCGCAGGTCGCCGCCGAATAGTGGGAAGTCATAGCCGACTTCAAAGTCGACCCCTGAAGCTTCCTGCTTGGCTACGTTCTGCACAATTTGAGTGATGTTAGTGATCTCGTGTGAGGTGGGATCACGGGTGATCAAGTCACAGTATTGGTTGTTGATACCTGTGGGTGAATCCACGCAGCGATCGATAATATTCTGTGCAGAGATATTGGCGATAGCATCTGTGATTTCAATGTTCCAGTAATCCACAGTCATCACCAGACCTTCAACGAATGAAGGCTGGAATACCAGACCGACAGTGTAGCTGTCAGACTCTTCAGGCTCCAACTGGTCATTACCACCAGAAACCCCTTCTAGGGTGGCGCTGTCATAGTTGGAATCGAAGTCAGCCGGAATACCGAGAGCGGCACAGTTGGCTGCACGAATCGCCTGCTGATCCGGGCTCAGACCCGACAGCTCACTGGCTTTACAGCTATCGTCAACACTGAAGAAGTTCTGGCCTTGGGCACCATAGTATTCACCAATGTTAGGTGCACGCAGAGCGGTAGACAGAGTCGAGCGTAAACGCAGTGAATCTATGATGGTCCAGTCCAGACCCAACTTCCAGCTGGTGGCATCGCCAATAGTGGAGTAGTCGGCGTAACGGACAGCACCATCAACCGTCAGGTTCTGGATACCAGGTAGGTCTTCCAGCAGTGGTACAGAGATCTCGGCATAGATTTCTTTGACATCGAAATCGCCGCCTTCACTTTGCAGGGCGTTGAAGAAGGTGGCGCCGGTGGCGGCAAATGGATCTTCTTTACTCTTACTCTTTTCCTTGCGGTATTCGATACCGGAAGCGAAACCAACCATACCGGCAGGCAGTTCAAACAAGGCAGAGTTGGACATAGAGCCACCGATGACATACTGCTCAATCTTGGCGGTACCTTCAGTGGTAGTGCTGAACCAGTCGGCAGCTTCGCGGGTTACTGCACCATCGCCAAACAGATTGACTGGCACACAACCTGCGGCCTGGGCATCTGCGTCACGACAGACGATTTCGCCGCTGACAGGATCGCGGATGGCATCGACTGACTGCTGGAAGTTTTCAAAGATCAGGTTGTTGTAGTTGGTACGGGTCTGCTCTGTCTGGCCATAGATGGCATAGGCTTCCATCTCCCAGTCTTCCAGTACAACGCCGTTTAGACCGATAACATACCTTTGAGTGGTACGCTCGTCATCTTCAGCGCGAGGCCCCATATCGGTCATAAAGCGGTTAACCACAACATAACCTTCTCCGGCCTGATCCATCAAAGCACCCAATTCATCAGAGATGTAGGGGTTATCACGGGTAACCAGAGTGTTGTCCGGATCGAAGAAGAAGAACGCCGGCTGCCCTGAAGTAGTGGCGTTGGTTCGGCTCCACTTGGCTTCAAAATAACCATTCAGGCTATCGGTAAAGTCGTAGTTGGCCTTGAAGTTGATGGTGGTACGATCAAACTCAGGCTGCAGCTCTTCCCACTGACGCAGGTTGATATAGTCACAGCCTTCACCGGCACAGAGTACACCGTCGGTGAACTCACCTGTTCCTACTTCGACCGGAGTGCCATCTGGCTTGAAGGTATAAACACCTGGGGTGCCACCGTAGAAGCCAACGGTACCGGCATTACTGATACCCCAATAACCGGCATTCTGGTACAGGGTCTTGTAAGTGTCACTACCGGGTGGGTTGGTCAGTGAAGACCATGAGATAGCGGTCTGGTCGCGATCCAGCATCTCCAGGCGGTCTTGCTGAGCGTATTCGACCGAGATGGCGGCGTTACCACGATCGTTATCAAAGTTGGAGCCATAGGCCAGGCTAAAGCGCTGGTTATTGTAGTCGCTGTCATCGGCGATACCGGCGGCGGCTGAGGCTGTCAGTCCTTCAATCTTCTTCTTCATCTTGAAGTTAACAACACCGGTAACCGCATCGGCACCATAAATGGCCGAGGCACCACCCGTGATGATTTCAACACTCTCAACCCACTCGGTTGGAATGGTGTTAACGTCAATAGAAGAAGTACCTGGGCTACTGGCTACATGACGCTTACCATCGACCAGTACCAGAGTCCTGGAGGCGCCCATGCCACGCATATCCAGCAAGTTCAAACCGGCAGTACCGATAGAACTTCCTGAGTTGGCCAGTGAGTAAGTGTTTGCCAGAGCTGGCAGTTCGTTGAGTGCTTCACCTATGTTCACGGCCCCTGTTTTGATCAGAGACTCGCCTGAAATTACGGTAACCGGGCTTGGTGCTATCGCACCTTCACGCAGAATACGTGAGCCTGTTACCTGGATTTTTTCAATCTGCTGCTCATTTTGTTCCTCTGCCATGGCCGGAGAGGCCACTGCCAGGGAAGCAAAACCCGTTGCTGCAAAAAGTGAAAAGCGAATGGCGTTCGCCAGCAATTTCTCTTTTAACATACCAACTCCCTATGAAATTGTTTAGATATTGTTATTTATGTTTCTTGTTGTAGCTAAACAATACTAGTGTTTGTAAAAAACTCTTTCAATAGTTGATTTGTTGGCATGTTTTGTATTCGTAAATGTTAATTTACTGTATTAAATTTGTGTAATAAAAAAACCGGCCGAAGCCGGGCTTGTTTTTACAGTGTTTGGTTTAGAAGAAACCCAAGGGACTGGTGGAGTAACTCACCAGCAGATTCTTGGTATTTTGGTAGTGAGACAGCATCATTTTGTGGGTCTCCCGGCCGATACCTGACTTCTTGTATCCTCCGAAAGCGGCATGTGCCGGGTAGGCATGATAGCAGTTGATCCAGACCCGTCCTGCCTGGATCCCCCGCCCCATCCGCTGTGCCCGATTTATATCCCGGGTCCAGACGCCGGCACCCAAACCATACTGAGTGTCGTTGGCAATGCTGAGTGCTTCTGCTTCATCTTTGAAGGTGGTTACAGCAACGACAGGGCCAAAGATCTCTTCCTGAAATACCCGCATCCGGTTATGGCCGCTGAGTATTGTCGGGGTAACATAATAGCCCTGACTCTGGGAGCCAGGCAGATTGTTGGCCTGACCGCCAAGCAGTACCTTGGCGCCTTCATTGCGGCCAATTTCCAGATAGCTGAGTATCTTGTCAAACTGCTCCTGTGACGCTTGAGCGCCGACCTGAGTGTCGGTATCCAGCGGATCTCCCTGTTTGATACTCTGGGCTCTGGCGATGACCCGCTCGATAAACTTGTCGTAGATGGACTCCTGGATCAGTACCCGGCTGGGGCAGGTGCAGACTTCACCCTGGTTGAAAAAGGCCAGCAACATGCCTTCGACCGCCTTATCCAGATAGTCGTCTTCCTGTTCCAGGACATCGGCGAAATAGATGTTGGGGGATTTCCCGCCCAGCTCCACGGTCGAGGGGATCAGTGACTCGGCGGCGCACTTGAGTATGTGATAACCCACTTCGGTTGACCCCGTGAAAGCCAACTTGGCGATGCGTTTGCTGGTGGCCAACGCTTGACCCGCCTCGGCGCCAAAGCCGTTGACGACATTAAGCACCCCGGCAGGCAGCAAATCCTGAATCTGCTCCAGCAGTACCATGATGGAAACCGGTGTCTGCTCCGCCGGCTTGAGTACGATACAGTTGCCGGCCGCCAGTGCCGGGGCTATCTTCCAGGCCGCCATCAAGAGTGGAAAGTTCCAGGGAATGATCTGCCCAACCACGCCCAAAGGTTCGGGAAAGTGATAGCTGACCGTGGTGGCATCAATATCGGCAGCGCTGCCTTCCTGCGCGCGAATACAGCCGGCAAAGTAACGGAAGTGGTCCACCGACAGGGGTAAATCGGCATTGAGGGTTTCCCTGACCGCCTTACCGTTTTCCCAGGTTTCGGCCACTGCCAGCATCTCCAACCTCTGCTCTACTCGATCGGCAATGCGCAGTAACAGATTGGCCCGTTCGGTGACTGAAGTCTTGCCCCAACTCTCTTTGGCGGCATGGGCCGCATCCAGCGCCAGCTCGATATCCCGGGCATCAGAGCGGGCGGCCTGACAGAAGACTTCGCCGGTGACCGGGGTACGGTTATCAAAGTATTGTCCGCCAACCGGCGCGAGCCACTTTCCACCAATAAAATTGTCGTACTTATCCTTGAACTGCAGCAGGGCACCCTGAGTGCCGGGTTGGGCATAAATCATGGTGAGTTTCCTCGTCTTGTTGAAAGGTTTTTCTTGTATTTATCTGTTCGGCCACAGCGGCCTTGGCTCAGGTAAACGCAAAGGCCGGGCCAGTGTGAGCCTGCTTGTTCATTTATCGTGCTAACAGTATGATGAAAAACTAAATTTGCGATTGCTGTATCTTGGCGTTGTGCCGGGTACTCGAGTTGTCTATCGCGCAAACTGTGGCAAAAAGGTACACACAGGTGTGCCAGAATGGAGCAGGGCTATGACACTCAAGACCCATTCCCAATCCTGGTTATCGGCTTCCTGGCAACGTTGCCAGGGGGCTGGGCTCAATCCCGCCGCCATACCCGATGAACTCAGGCTCAATACTGCAGCCCTTGATGAGCGGCGCCAGCGCCATGGCCGGCTGCTGCAAGCCGTGGAGCACAGTGCTCTGCCACTGTTCAATCAACTTATGGGGCGAACCCAGAGCCGGCTCATCCTCTCGGATCCTCAAGGTTTTGTGCTGCATCACTGGGGCGTGAGCCGCTACTCACAAAAGCTTGCCAATATTGCCTTGGATACCGGGGTCAACTGGCTGGAGCAATACAAGGGAACCAATGCCATAGCCGCGGCACTCAGCGAACGCCAGTGTGTTTCGGTTATCGGTGAGCAGCACTTTATCAAGAGCCACAGATTTATGAGTTGCACCGCCAGCCCGCTGTTTTCCCCGGACGGTGAGTTGCTGGGAGCCTTGGATATCACCAGTGAGCAGCAAATCCATACCCCAAAGACAGCTATCTTGGTGTCCAGTTTGGCGCAGCAGTTGGAGCTGGCCTTATTGTGCCGACTCCCCGGCGCTGCAGTTCGATTGGATCTGGCGCCGCAGCAGGCCCTGTTGCATTCAGGTTGGCAAGGCGTATTGGTGCTCGACCTTGATGGACGGGTGCTGGGCGCTAACCCTATGGCAAGGCAACTACTCAAAGGCATCAACCTGGGCCAAATTCATCAGGCCTTGTCCCCTCAGGTATTGAGCCGGGGCAGCGGCCGCTTGAAGCAGGGATTGGTGTTCAGAACCCAGGCGTTGGAGCAGCCTCAAAATACCAAGCCTGTGGTTCGAGCGAGCCAGAGCCGAGAAAGCCAGAGCAGAGAAAGCAGCACAGCTTTTAAAGAACCCTGGTTGGAGCAAGCCTGGCAGCAGGCGCGTAAGGTGTTGGCACGAAATATCCCTTTGCTGATCCTGGGGGAAACCGGAGTGGGCAAGGAGCAGTTTGTCAAACAGCTGCATGTGCAAAGTCCCAGGCACCAGCAGCCTTTTGTGGCGGTCAACTGCGCCGCGATCCCGGCGGAGCTGGTGGAATCAGAGCTGTTTGGTTATCAGGCGGGTGCCTTTACCGGAGCTTCCAGGCAGGGATATGTCGGCAAAATACGTCAGGCGCACCAGGGATCCCTGTTTCTGGATGAAATAGGCGAGATGCCCCTGGCGGCCCAGAGCCGTTTGCTTAGGGTGTTGCAGGAGCGCGAGGTGGTGCCCATTGGCAGTAATCAGGCACACAGCGTCGACATTCAGGTGATTGCCGCCACTCATATGGACTTACCAGCATTGGTGCAGCAGGGGGCCTTTCGCGCCGATCTCTATTACCGGCTCAATGGCTTGCAGGTCACACTGCCTGCATTGCGCCAGCGAAGCGACCTGCGGCGTCTGATCCACAAATTGCACCAGCGCTATCGAGTTCGGCCCCAGAGCCTGTGTCCTGTGCTGGAGCAGCGATTGCTGCAATATCATTGGCCGGGAAACCTACGGGAGCTGGATAACCTGATGCAGGTAGCCTGTTTGATGGCCGAAGAGTTCCCTGAACTCAACTGGCAAACGCTGCCTGAGAGTCTGCAGCAGACCTTGGGGACTGCAGAAGAAGCGATGGCCGGCTTGGCACCCGCGCCGGGCAACAATCTGCACAGCCAAATGCAGATGCAAATTCGCGACACCTGGCTGGCCTGCAATGGTAACGTCAGTGAAGCGGCACGCCGTTTGGGGATTAGTCGCAACACCCTATACCGTAAGCTTAAGGCGTTGGCGCTGAAGTAGTTTTAGATGTTGGTATTTTGTTAGTAAGCTCGCAGTGGTACAGTCAATGATTGAGGCCAGTGCAACAGATTGGAATTATTGAATGTGAACCAAGCCGCGAAATAGCCCATGAGTTGCACGCCTCGACACTCTGCGAATTATCCGATGTCTCGGCGGTAGTTTTTCCACTAGTCTTGAATCCATATTTTCAACAGCAGGAGCGGTAATCATGTTTAAGGCACTCGTATTGACCCAAAACGATAAACGGACCCAAGCCCAGATAACCCAATTGGAGGACAGCGATCTGCCTGAGGGGGATGTTCTGGTCGATGTTGCCTACAGTTCGCTGAACTACAAAGACGGCCTGGCGGTGACCGGGCTTGGCAAGATTATTCGTCAATTCCCCATGGTACCGGGTATTGACTTTGCCGGTGTGGTGCGAGAGTCGGCCCACCCGGATTATGAGCCAGGCGATGAGGTTATCCTCACCGGCTGGGGTGTTGGCGAAAACTATTGGGGCGGTATGGCCGAGAGTGCCAGAGTCAAGGGTGACTGGCTGGTGCCTATGCCACTGGGCTGCACAGCCGCCAAGTCGATGATGATAGGCACCGCCGGCCTCACGGCCATGCTGTGTGTACAAGCGCTGCAGCAAGCGGGGATCAAACCGGAAGATGGTGAGGTGCTGGTAACCGGCGCCAGTGGTGGGGTCGGCTCGGTGGCCGTGACGCTGCTCGCCAAACTCGGCTTTAAGGTTGTCGCCAGTACAGGTCGCCTGGAGCAGAATGCGGCTTGGCTCAAGCAGCTTGGCGCCAGTGATTTAATTGAGCGCAGCGAGCTTGACCAGGATGCCAGACCATTGGATAAACAGCGCTGGGCCGCCGTAGTGGATACCGTAGGGAACAAGGTGCTGGCCAGCGCCTTGTCACAACTGAATTATGGTGGGGTCGCCGCGATTTGTGGCCTGGCGGGTGGCTTTGCCCTGCCAACCACGGTTATGCCCTTTATTCTTCGTGGCGTCAGCCTACTGGGAATCGACTCGGTGCAGTGCCCGGCCGCCAAACGCCGTGCTGCCTGGGAGCAGATAGTGGCTTTGCTGCCTGAGAGTTACTATCAAGCGGCTTGCCATGAAATCACTCTGGAGCAGGTCCCCGAGGCCGCAGCGCAAATCGTTAAAGGTGAAATCAGCGGCCGCACTCTGATTAAAGTCGGCTGATACTCGCCTAAAGGGGCCTCTGGGCCCCCAACAGTTTGTTGTGACCTGTCCGGAATACAGTTAGGCCCCAACAATACGGCTCCACCCCAGCTTTTCTGTTGATATTCCCTCTTATTGAGTCGGTGCTTGGCTAACTTTGACTTCGATTAGCTTTTGAGCTTGGGAAAGAGCCAAAGTCATAGCGGTTTATCTGTCGCTCTCATTTCCCCCTGATTTCTTGCCTGTCTTGTGGGCTGTGGCGAAGTTTGGAAACCGTTCCAAAAAATGTCACTTGTCCAGCTTTGCAGTTAAAACCCAAGCCAGATGTCATTTTTAAATGTTGCCCTTTTGTTTAAAAAGCAACTGACGCTTAACTCCCGTTTTGGAATTGATTCCATCCCTAAGATGTCAGTGTCGATTAAAACGAAAAAGGTGATGACAGATGAGCAAAGTAGATCTGCTGGGACGCCGTAACTTTATTAAGGGCGTTGGCGCCGCTGCCGGAGTTGCCGTGGCTGCTCCCGTGTTGGCTGTATCGGAAAAAGCCACGGGTGTGAGTTGGGATAAAGAAGTTGAAGTGCTGATTATCGGTTCAGGGTTTGCCGGTTTGGCAGCGGCCATTGAAGCGACCCGCAAAGGCGCCAAAGATGTACATATCTTCGAGAAGATGGCCTACTTCGGCGGTAACTCTGCCATTAACGGTGGTCTGTTTGCCGCGCCAGGTACGCCGATGCAGAAGAAAGAGGGTGTAGAAGACTCGGTCGATCTCATGGTGGCGGATCAGCTTAAGTCTGGCCGTGGTATTGCCGACGAATCACTGCTGCGCCATGTGGCATCCCATGCCGTCGAGGCCCTACAGATGACGATTGATGCGGGCGCCGAGTTCCATCCTTACCTGCAACAGCTTGGCGGCCACTCGGTGGCACGTACCTATCAAACCACGGTGAGCTGTGGCGCCGGTATCACACAACCGCTCTATAAAGAATGTAAGAAGCTGGGTGTTCACACGCACAACCGCTCAAAGTTCGAAGGTTTCCTGGTGGGTGAAAAAGGCGAAGTAGTTGGCGTTAAAATGCGTGAAAACTACCACTTCGGTGAAGACCAGCCTGGTAAGGTGCTGAAGATCCGCGCCAAGCGCGGCGTGATCATGGCCACCGGCGGCTTCGCGCAAAACGTCGATCTGCGTATGGCGCAGGATCCGACCTTGACCTCTGAGGTGGGTTGTACCAATGCCCCTGGCGCAACCGGTGAAGGCATGTATGAGATGTTCCGCCTGGGCGCGATTCCGGTTCACTTAGCACACATTCAATCGGGTCCTTGGGCGTCGCCTGACGAAGGTGGGTTTGGTTATGTGTCTAACTACTCTATCTACAACTTCCCACATTCAATAGCGATTAACCGTATGACAGGTAAGCGCTTTATGAATGAAATTGCTGACCGCAAGACCCGCGCCGATGCCGAGTTGGCATGTCGCGACGAGAAGGGCAATCCGTTGCCACCTATCTTGATCACCAGCTACAAGGACTCCAAGCAGCATCCAAACACCAAGAAGGTGATCAAGTACAACGTAGGCTGGAAGTTCGACACCATCGAAGAACTGGCCAAGCACTTTGAGGTGCCTCTGAAGCCGCTTAAGGCGCAGATCGAAGAGTACAACCGCTACGTCAAGAGCGGTGAAGACAAGCAGTTCGGCAAGAACATGACCAAGGCAAAAGATAAGTATATCGAGGCGCCATTTACCGTGGTACGTCTATGGCCGAAAGTGCATTACTGCCAGGGCGGAGTTCTGGTGAACACCAAGGCTGAGGTGAAAGACAGCTTTACAGGTCAGCCAATTAAAGGCTTGTATGCGGCCGGTGAGGTCTGTGGTGGTATCCACGGCGTTAGCCGCTTGGGTAGCTGCTCAATTCCTGAGTGTATGGTGATGGGTATGACGGCTGCTCGCAGCATCATGAAAGCCTAGGTCGACCGGTAATTAAGAGGAATCAATAATGAAAAAATTAAATATTGTACTCGCGCTGGTCTTAGGTGGCTTAGTGAGTCTGTCTGCTCAAGCTGTTGAGCAACGCCCTTGGCATAAAGAGGTGATCGGCAAAGATTGTAAGGTATGTCATGACAATGGCATCAAGCAATTCCCGTCG
Source organism: Shewanella sp. 38A_GOM-205m (assembly GCF_000518445.1). Classification (NCBI taxonomy): domain Bacteria; kingdom Pseudomonadati; phylum Pseudomonadota; class Gammaproteobacteria; order Alteromonadales; family Shewanellaceae; genus Shewanella; species Shewanella sp. 38A_GOM-205m. The sequence goes on from NZ_JADP01000007.1 coordinate 49,240, forward strand.
GATCAGGCCTGTCTGCAGTGTCATGATATCGATGACCTGGCCGAACAAACCGCCCGTAGTGAAGAGGATAAGTGGCAGAATCCACATAACAACCTGCACTATGGTAAAGACTTGCCTTGTCAGGAATGTCATGGCGAACATAAGGCGAAGAAACCTTTATGCAGTAACTGTCATACCTTCAAGTTTGACAAGCATAAAGAGTAATACCCTTTGAGTGCGAGACCCATGGTTATCATGGGTCTCATCCCATCTTAGCTCTCCCTTCCTCCCAGGAGGAATCACAAGTTTCGGTTTCCCTTTGACTTGTGAAAATCTTTTAGCGACAGAGACAGTTTTATTATCCCTGCAAGGTTCTCAGCTGTTAATTGTTTCGTTTATATGCTCCTTGGTTGACATGACCAAGGGGCTTTTTTTATATCACTAATTTACATAAAACTTCTTTATAAACAGTATCTTGATAGTTTTGTGAGCTGGGTTGTCTTTTCTGCTGCCAGATTGTTGCAAATATGTGCAGATTACATTTTTGGAATGGATTCCAAGCATATTATGCCGCTCAGTAAGTGGTGAAAAAATAATATGTGAATAAGGATGAGATGAATGAAAAAGACCATTATTGCTCTGTCATTGTTGTCGGCCAATGGCGCGATGGCGGCGAGCCTCCCCGATTTTCTGGATCAGCAGGATATCGACAATGCCGAGTTCAAATGCCTGGGTAAACCTGTGAAGCACACCAAGGCGGATCAGAAGTATGTCGACATGCTGTGGGATGAGACGCTGAGCTACCTCAAGGCTTATGCCATCGCCTTAACCAATGGTGAAAACAGCCACTGTCTTAACTCAGACGAGGCCATGGTCGACTCGACCCAGGGCGGTCAGAAGATCTGCATCATGGATCGCCGTGACATGAAGCTGATGGTGAAGAACATCTATCAGGTGATCAATAACCCAGACAAGGCCAAGCAGTGCTTCGGTGCTCGTGAAGACGTTAACTGGATCTATAACCCAGGCGGTGAGCTCACCAAGAATTCACCCGTGGCGCAGCATTTCAAGCGCACCACCTTCGATGAGTTCTTCAAGACCAAGGTGACCAACAAAGAGGTGCAGAAACTGGGTAAAACCTTTACCAAGAACTTCGCCAAGATGGTGACTGGCGATGAAGTCAAAATGCCTTCGGCCTTCCCTTATGACATCAGCGCCAACGCCTTGCCAAACCTGTGGGCCGCTGCCGGTTGGTTCCCTATGTATGCTGAAGAGAGCAAGCGTAACGATAAGAACTTTAACAACATTCGCGGCGGTTATGCCTATGCCGAAATCTTCGGTCACTGGGGGCTGCTGCGTATCGATGAGATCAATGGTGAGAAGGTGGGCGCTGAGGTGGGGATGACGGTGCAGTCGGTCGATACCCTCTACCCCTATCATAATCACGCGATCTCAGAGATCTACTACAACATGCGCGTGCCGGCATGTACCAATCAGTTCAAGAGCTTTGCCGTGCGCGCCGACTCGCCGCTGCTCAAGACGGTGAAGCAGGACGATAAGATGCGCCGGGTGCAGTTCGATGCCGGGCAGCACAATGGCCACACCCAATGGTTAGCCGGCAGCTATCAGCAAGATCCACTGATGTACTTCCACCAAAACACCATACATGCCTTCGATGTCGACGGCAGCTGTGAAGCCAAGCCGGAAGAGAGGGCCATCGTCTCCGTCTGGGCAAGAAGTAACGCCCACGATAAGCGCAATGACTATGGCACCACCTTGCTGTGTGAATCGGCAAAAAACCCAGGTACGCCAGCCAATAAAGACGAGGTTATTCAGTGCGATCTAACCCATCTCAAGTGGTAACGGTAGCTTAAATACAGCGCAGTAAAACCTAGTACAGCTTAAGTAAGGCCAAGAATATGGCCAGGCTCGCCGTGCGCCGTTGTTGCACGGCAATTAACAATAAAGGGTGAAATGATGAAGAAGTTTAATGTATCTCTCGTGGCGGCGCTGCTGCCCCTGGCCTTGGCGGGAGTGGCCCAGGCGCAAGAACAAGAAGATGGCATCGATGTGTCGGGCACCGTTAGGGTGAACTACGCCTATAAAGATTACAGTGAGAGTTCGAAAGACAAGGGGGGCGACTTTACCTTCGACATGGCGGCGATCAAGTTTAACGGCAAACTCGGTGAGTGGGGCTTGGCGAGCGAATATCGTTTCTTCGATGGCTGGCAGGCGCTGCGTTACGGTTATGGTTTTTACGACCTTAATCCCGAGTGGCAGATCCAGTTTGGTGTGAACCAGGTGCCCTTCGGCAATCCAGGCTTCATCTCTAACAGCTTCTGGTTTGGCGTGCCTTATTACCTGGGCTTCGAGGATGACTACGATCTGGGGGTTAAAGGGGTATATTCCAGTGGCGCCTGGGGCACAGAGATGGCCTTCTACAAGAATGCCGAATACGGCGCCGGCCGCGCCGATCGCTATTCAACCGATCTTTACAGCGGTGTGGTTAATGGTACCGAGTACAACAACGAAGAGACTAACCAGCTAAACCTTCGTCAAACCTATGAGATGAGCTACGAAGGTGGCAGGACGCTGTTTGGCGCTTCTGTCGAATTTGGCCAGATCTACAACAATAAGACGGGCAACAATGGCGACCGTTATGCCGTGGCGCTGCACATGGATAGCAGCTACCAAGGTTGGAACCTGCAGCTGCAGGCGATGCAATATGAATATGACGCCGCCGATGCCGTAGATAGCAACAAGATCGCCGTGGCGGCCTACAACTGGCAATATGAGATTGCGGCTAAGGCTCAGGCCTATAGCGTTAACCTTGCCAAGACGATAGAGACCGATTGGGGTAGCCTGAAGTTCTATAATGATTTTGGCATGGTGACTCCAGATGTGGCCGATGACGGCTACGACAACAGCTACCAGAACGTCACAGGCTGTGCCATCGCCGCCGGTGCCACCTATACCATGGTCGATTTTATCCTGGGTAAGAACATGTATGCGTCGACCCGTGACAACGGCCATGTTGGTCTACCAGAAGTGGGTGACAGTTGGGATAAGCGTATCAACATCAACTTCGGTTACTACTTTTAAGCGCTATCGTAATAGCGCTTTAACGCCTAAATCGAAAGCCATCATCTCTGTAATAAAAATGCCAGCCTCAGAGGTGGCATTTTTTGTTTAGTAATAAAAACCACTGATTTTCATCGATTAAATTCTAATCGGCAGTCAGAGTCACAGCTTGGAATTTGTTCCGTCGATAAAGTAGGCGTCAGTTAATGTTAATTTGCCCTCATGACGAGCATGGTCCTGCAATGAAAACCATCGGCTTCAAGAAAACCATCACCCTGTCGGTGATCCTCTTAGTTTCTCTGTGTTTGGCACTGTCCAATTTATTTTCTTACCTTACGTTGAAGAGCAATACCGTCGAACAGGTGAACAATAAATTGCAAACCATGGTGCGCTTCGAAGCCGAAGGGATTCAGCATTGGTTTATGAGCAAGGCCAGCAGTATCGATGCGTTAGCGGCGCAATATCGGCGCGGGCAACTCAATGGTGAGTACGTCATGGTGGCCCGGTTAGTTAAAGAAAGTAGTCTTTTATACTCTGTTTTTTGGGGGTTTGAAGATGGTAGCTCCTATGCCAGCGTGGTCGATGATGCGATTTGGCACAATGGCGTTGCCGACCCCAGTCAATATGATCCCCGTCCAAGGGGGTGGTATCAGTTAGCCAGAAAAAGTGATAAGGCGGTATTGACCGATATTTATGTCGATGCGGTTACCGGCAATCCGGTGATCTCTATTGTTACCGATGTGGGAGATGGTGTGTTGTCGGGAGACATTGGCTTGGAGATCCTTGAGGAAACAGTGACCAGCATTGACTTTCCAGGTGCATCGGCGGCCATTGTCGATGAGGTAGGCAAGGTGCTGGCCTCTAATATGGCAGATTTACAGGCGGGTAAGCTGATGAGCCAGCAGGGCTGGGGGCAGATGAAACAAGAGATGGTGATCCAAGATGAGTTCACGTCAGCATATCACGCCACAGGTAAAGATCTGCTGCTCTACAGTCATGCGATTCCGTTATTACAGGGTAAAAAACAATGGTTTCTATTGCTTGGTATCGACCAGGATATTGCCTTTGCCAAGGTCGATGAGGCACTAAAGACGGCCTTGATCAATTCCGGCATCATGTTGCTTGTCAGTAGCCTGCTGGTATTGCTTATCTTAAACTGGCTTTATCGTCCTATTTTGCAGCTAAAACAAGTCATTACCAGCTTGTCGCAGGGCCAGGCGGATCTTACCATGAGACTACCCGTAAATAGCCGTGATGATCTTGGTGATATCGCCGCCGGCGTCAATCGCTTTATTGCGCATCTTGAAGGAATAGTGAAGGAGCTGTATGCCGACTCGCAGGATATAGGGCGGAGTATAGTCGCGCTTGAGGGGCAGATGGAAAGCAATAGCCAAGTGCTGAGCAAGCATGTGCAAGAGACAGAGCAGATAGTGGCCGCCGTTGAAGAGATGAGCGCTACGGCAAATGATGTGGCCAATAATACGTCGCAAGGCTCTCGGGCTGCGACGTTGGCAAGTTCACAGATCAATGATACCAAGCAGATCGTGGCGAATACCCGTGAGACGGTCAAACGATTGATCGAGGATGTTGAGGCGACTGAAAGTAGTATTAGCAATATAGCTCAAGATGCAGCAACGATTACCAAAGTGTTGCAGGTGATTGGTGACATTGCCGATCAGACCAACCTATTGGCATTGAATGCCGCTATTGAGGCTGCAAGGGCAGGCGAGCAAGGACGAGGGTTTGCTGTGGTTGCCGATGAGGTGAGGGCTTTGGCGGCTAGAACCCAATCGAGCACCGCGGAGATAGAATCAACATTGAGTCAGCTGCTCAAGGGAATCGATGCGACGGTCATTACCATGGTGCAAACTAAGGAAACCTGCGAGAAAACCAATCACTGGACCAACAATGTGACAACCAATCTCGATGAGGTGATTCAGTCGGTGGAGACGGTGAGCGATCTTAATACTCAAATTGCCACAGCAGCTGAAGAGCAAAGCATGGTGTCGGCTGAGGTGAGTCGCAATATGGCCGAGATATGCGATATGGTTGTGGTTTTAGAAGATAGTGGTTCGGCGAGTCGTGATGAGACGATTAATTTGTCAGCCTTAAACAAGAAACTGCTGGCAGTGGTGGACAAATTTACCATAGGTTAGCTACACGTTGAGGGAAGCTTCGACTGGCGGCACTACCCTTGAATAGTATCGGGACTTAGCTGGGGAAATCTCTCGGCTAAGTTGCTGACGTTAGCCTTGATCAAAGTGATCAATTGTTGAGTCGCATCAGTTTTGGTATCAGGGTTGAGGTATAACGCCTCGTTAAACACGGGCAAGGGAGGGAGATCATGCTCTATGGGATCGAGGATCTGCATCTTGTCGTTGATCCTGAATTCGGCAATCGGAGCTATGCTCAAATCATTTTCAACCGCCATGCACAAGGCTTGGGGAGAGGGGGTGGAAAGCAGCACATTGATGGGCCGCATCGACAGTTGGTGGTTGGCAAACACCTGAGCTCTGATGGGGCAGTTTTCCGGGTAAAGTGCCATGGGAATCGTTTCCCGTTTATGGGCACTGCCGTTCTTGGCGGCCACCCAATGAAAACGTCGTTCGAACAGGAGCTCTCCCTGCACCGGAGGCTGCCAATGGGTCGCCACTATCAGGTCGAATTCCCCTTGATGCAACCGCTTATACAGATTGCCGCTGACATCTGTGTCTATGACCAACTCAATACAGGTGAACTCACGGACAAATTCCAGCAGGCAGTTGTCCAGATAATAGGTAATATAATCTGTGGGAACGCCAAGGCGAATCACTTCGCGATTCTGGCAGTCTTTCAGCTCATCCAGGGCCTGGGTGTTGAGTTGCATCATCTTATAGGCGTAGTTGAGCAGGGTATTGCCGGATTCGGTCAGCACCACGCCTCGATTGTCTCGGAGCAACAGCGGTTGACCGACACTTTCTTCCAGCTTTTTGATCTGTAAGCTCAATGCCGACGGGGTGCGACAGACTTTTTCTGCAGCCTTGGATAAATTGCCGCATTCGGCCACAGCAATAAAACTCTCGAGCAATTCTATTTTTAACATTGGCTATTGGCGTGACTCATAATGGTATCAGTATTACTCAATATCGCAGTCGCAGAAAGCTTGTTACTATTTTATTGTGAAGTTGGGAGAGTTTGTATTTAAGCTTTGCTCAGGAGTGGCCAATGGGAAAATGGGAACGACGGGGAAACTATTTGGTTGAAGTGGCGCAACGTTGTTTAAGAGGACAGAAGACTTTCGGTTTATGTCGTTCTCATCTTGTTGAAGCCAGTCAAATATCCAAAGGCACTATATATAATCATTTCACTACAGAAGCCGATCTCATGGTGGCAGTAGCTTGCAGTGAATATGAGTATTGGCTCAAGCAGGCCAAACAGGATGAAATACAATATAAAGACCCTCTGGAAAGGTTTATATTTCATCATTGTCAGCGGCTCTATGAAGTCTTGTCGACAAACAAATTTGTCATTGAGCGGATAATGCCGAATCAAGCTCTGTTATTGTTGGCGACCGAGTTTTATCGGCATGGCTGTGAAAGACGTTTCGATGAATATATGCAGTGGAATGCCAAGACCATTTCCGCTGTGGGAGAGGTGCCAGGATTTGATCGGGTCGAGCTGGTGATGAGTTATCTGCGTGGCGCCATGATCAATACCGACGATGCCTGCAAGGCCCACGACGACCCGCAGCTCTATTACCAGTTCAGTTATGCGCTGATCCATCTGATGGGGCACTCAGATAAGCGCAGCCCCTCCAAGCAACAGTTTGCCGCCTGGCTAAGCCGCCAACCCAGTCTGGAGTATGAGCCTGAAGGTCTCAGGCGTGTGGTAAATGGATGACGACCTCAAGCCCACCTTGGACGCGATTGCTTGCCTGGATATTGCCGCCGTGGGCTTGCACTGCGGCATCGGCAATGGCCAATCCCAGCCCCCAACCGCCACTCTCTCTTTCCCTGGCTGAATGCGGTCGATAGAAGGGCTTGAAAATAGCCTCCAACTCAGATTCCTCAATACCCGGGCCGTCGTCAGTAATGCTTATCTCTACCCATGGCCCCTTGGCCTCGGCGCAGATATTTACCTGGGTACGGCAGTAGCGGATGGCGTTGCGCAGCAGGTTTTCAATCGCCCGTGACAGCGGTCTTGGGTAGATGGGCAGCTCCAGCTCTTCCGGTATCTGGATGTTGAGTTCCTTTTGCTGCTGTTCGGCTTCAAATTCGGCATCGTCCAGTACCTGACTCAGTGATTCGGCCAACCCCACCTTCAGCTTGTTGTCCTGTGCCTTGAGCTTCACCCGGGAAAGCTCCAGCAGCTCGGCAATCATTTTTTCCAGTTGGTCGGCCTCATAGGCGATGCGTTCGGCTTCATCTCCGGCCATCCCCTTCTTGCGCGCCAGAGCCAGTGCCAATTGCAGCCTGGTCAACGGAGTTCGCAGCTCATGGGAGATGTCGCTTATCAGTCGCTGCTGATTATTGACCATGGTTTCGATGGCGGCCGCCATACTGTTGAAGGCCTGGGCCAGTTCGCCGATTTCGTCGTGACGTCCGGCCGTGGCATCGTCGACCCGGCTGTTCAATTGCCCCAGCGCCAGGGCGTTAGCGCTCTGTTTCAACGAACGTAGCGGCTTGCCCAGGTGCCAGGCCAACAAACCACAGAGCAACCCTGAAAGCAGAATCGCCAGCGACAATGTCAGTAACTTGTGTTCAATAAAGAAAAAGAACCAAGGCATGGGGTGGTGATCCGGCAACCGGCCATAAAGGGCATAGGGGGTGCCGTTAACCTTAAAATCGAACGGGCCGAATATCAGTTCATCGCGAAACTGGTGTGAAATCGGCGCGTTGGCTTCCTCCGCCATCAACATAAAGCGGCGCATGCCTTTGGACACTCTGTGAGTGTTGATTATCTGTCCCTGCTCATTGACCAGATAGATGCGAATTGGCTTGCCTTCCATGCTGCGTCTGCGCTCCCAATGGTGCAGAAAGCGGCCATTCAACTTGGCCGGTTCCTGTTGCAGCTCATCGGCGACCTGAGACAAGACCTCCCGCAGTTTAGGCGGCATTGGGGCCCTGTCATGGTTTTGCTGCAGCAGCGGCAGCATGCCAACAGCAAGAATGATCAGGCTGCTGCAGAGCCAAAAGCCCAGCAGCAGTTTGATAAAGAGGCGATTGGGCAGGGAAAATGACTTCATCAAGGGATCCAGATATAGCCTTTGCCACGTATGGTCTTGACCCTGGGACGACCGTCGCTGCGTTCCGGCAGTTTCTTGCGCAGGTTGGAAAGGTGCATGTCCAGGCTGCGATCAAAGGGCATCAGTTTTTTGCCAAGCACGGTTTCACTCAGTTCGTCTTTACCTATCAGTTCTCCGGCCTGATTGGCCAGGGTGTAGAGCAGGCTGAACTCAGTGCCGGTCAGCAGCAATAACTGTTCATTGCAATAGGCTTCCTGACGGGCAGAGTCCAGGCTGAGATCGCCTATGGTTTGAATACCGCTCTGGGGAATGTCCTGCGGGGTGATATTGGCGCGGCGTATGATGGCGCGGATCCTGGCTACCAGTTCCCTGTCATTGAAAGGCTTGGGCAGATAGTCGTCTGCGCCTATCTCCAGGCCAACCACTCTGTCTATCTCATCACCGCGGGCGGTAAGCATAAGCACAGGGGTTTGTTTCTTGCCACGCAGTTCCCTGAGCACTTCGAAGCCGTTGAGCTTGGGCAGCATCACATCCAGCAGGATCAGGTCGTAATCATTGGCAATCGCCAGTTCCAGGCCGCTCTGACCATCATGGGCCAGTGTCAGCTCAAAGCCTTCCAGCTCCAGTAATTGCCCCAAGAGTTCGGCCAGGCCCAGGTCATCGTCTATCAATAAAATTCGGCTCATTTATACGCCTCACACAATTTCTCTCTGCCGAGTATACCCGCTTTTGAGTCAACTGCGGTTTAGCTGTGTAAGTCTGGGTAAAGATACGGATCTTCAACCCGGATAACCAAGCTTTACAGTGCTTTACTCAGTTTGAACCCACACTTACACATAGAGGACTAGACTGGAAGACGTCAAATACTTCCCGACCGAGAACGAGGATACTCTTATGAAGACTTCAATCAAAGCAAGCTTGCTGGCCCTGATTGCCGGCACCACTCTGATGGCTGGCGCGGCACAAGCCGGTGACGGCTACGGCGATTGCCCACACCGTGACGGCGACCGTGGTTATCATCACATGAAGGGCGAGCGCGGCTATCACCATATGAAAGGCGGCAAGGGCCATTTCGGCATGTTTGGCCTGCGAGGTCTGGATCTGACCGACGCCCAGAAAACAGAGATCAAGGCGTTGATGGACCAGCACAGAAGCAGCATGTCACGTCCTGACAAGGAAACCCGTGCAGCGCACAGAGCCGAAATGCAGGCACTGATGACCTCAGGCAACTTCGATGAAGCCAAGGCCAAAGAGATTATCGAGCAGCGTCAACAGGTGCGTGAACAACACATGCTGGAGCGGATGAAGCTGCACAACCAGATCTATAACCTGCTGACTCCGGAACAACAAGCCAAGTTCAAGGAGCGTATGGATAGACGTGGTGAGCGCCCTGAGCCTATCCAGGATTAAATCTGCTACTATGGGCTCAGTGACTCCCGACCGCTGAGCCCTTGAATGACAACGACTTCCCGCTACGAGTTTTGGGTTAAATTGGCGAGCCGCGCCGCAGTGGCGACCGCGATTACCCTGATCCTGATAAAACTGGCCGCCTGGCTCTGGTCCGGGTCGGCCAGTATGCTGGCCTCTCTGACCGACTCCTTTGCCGATGCCCTGGCTTCCATAGTCAACTTTATTGCCATTCGCTATGCCTTGGTGCCCGCCGATCAGGAGCACAGGTATGGTCACGGTAAGGCTGAGCCGCTGGCGTCTTTAGCCCAATCGGCCTTTATTATGGGGACGGCATTCCTGCTGCTGTTTCACGGCGGCGAGCGCCTGGTCAACCCCATGCCTTTGACCCATGCCACTTTGGGCGTTGTGGTGTCCATTATTGCCATAGTGCTGACCTTGGCCTTGGTCATGCTGCAGAAACGGGCGCTGGCGGCCACCAAGAGTACAGTGGTCGAGGCCGATGCCCTGCACTATAAGTCAGATCTGTTTCTCAACGGTGCCGTGCTGTTGGCGCTGGTTTTGGCGCAATATGGCTGGTGGTGGGCCGATGGTCTGTTTGCTGTATTGATCGCCCTTTACATAGGTCAACAAGCCTGGTCGCTGGGGTATCGCTCGATTCAGGCCCTACTCGATAGAGAGCTAGACGATGAAACCCGGCTGCGTATTCGGCAATTGGCCGAGCAGGATACTCAAGTGCGTGGCATTCATGACCTGCGTACCCGTCAGGCGGGCAAGACTACCTTTATTCAACTGCATCTGGAGCTGGACAAAGACCTGAGCCTGCAACGGGCCCATGCCATTGCTGTGGCCACAGGCGAGCGGATCCGCGCCGACTTTGACCATGCCGAGGTGATCATTCACCAGGATCCTGTGTAGCGGGCACTGTCATGGCATGGATGCAACAACAGAGGTTGAATCTCGAAGGGGGTGAACTGCACTGTCGGTATTATCCATTAAGCAGTCGTCTGGAACTTGAATGGCAGGGGCAACAGTGTTTTTGTCAGCGCCTCTATGGTTTGCCAAGACGGCAAACCATAGTCTTGAATGGTCAAGACTACCGACTGGAGATCATCTCTTTACCTCTTTGGCGCGCCGAGTTGATTGCAGCCGATGGTTCCAGTTGGCCACTCTTGCCTGAGCGCAGACGCAGGGGACTGATACGTTGGGGCTATTCCCTGAGTTTGGCGATACTACGTCTGGGCGCCAAAATCCTCTCTTAATAACCTGCACCCTTGGGCTTAACTGGGTCATGTACCTATCTTTATGAGGTTTCAGTCCATTGCCAGCTCTTTAAGCTTGCGGGTCAGGGTATTGCGGCCCCATCCCAAGCGTTTGGCGGCTTCCTGTTTGTGGCCCTGGGTATGCTCCAGCGCGGTTTCCAGCAAGATGCGCTCAAACGCGGGTTGGATTTCGGTCAGCAGATCGCTCTCGCCCTGTGACAGGCGCATATCCAGCCACAATTTCAGGGCGTTTTGCCAATCCTGGGATGGGCCGGCACTGCCTTGAGGTGCCTTGGGCTCCTTGAACAGCTCAGGCGGCAGATCCTGAGGGATAATTTCCTGACCCGAGGCCATCACGGTCAACCAGCGGCAGGTATTTTCCAACTGACGCACGTTGCCGGGCCAGGGCAGTTGCTGCAGCTTGGCGGCGGTTTCCGGGGTGAGTATTTTGGCCTCTACCCCAATCTCTTTGGCAGCACTGGCCAGGAAATGGCGCGCCAGCTGTGGAATATCTTCCCGCCGCTGTGATAGCGGTGGCAGATGGATTCGAATCACGTTCAGGCGGTGGAACAAGTCTTCCCGAAAGCCCCCCTTGAGTACCAGTTGTTCCAGGTCCTGATGGGTTGCGGCAATAATCCTGACATCGACCTGCACCGGAGAGTGGCCGCCGACCCGATAGAATTGGCCATCGGCCAGTACCCGCAACAGCCGGGTCTGTACGTCCAGTGGCATATCGCCTATCTCATCGAGAAACAGAGTGCCGCCATTGGCCTGTTCAAACCGCCCCTGACGCACACTGGCGGCGCCGGTGAAGGCACCTTTTTCGTGGCCGAACAGCTCGGATTCGATCAGCTCCTTGGGGATGGCCGCCATATTGAGGGCGATAAAGGGTTTGTCTCTGCGTGGGCTGTGTTTGTGCAGTGCCCCGGCAACCAACTCTTTACCCGTACCGGACTGGCCGTTGATTAGCACACTGATAGATGAGCGCGACAAACGGCCTATGGCGCGAAACACCTCCTGCATTGCGGGGGCTTCGCCGATGATCTCCGGTGCCTTGACCTGAGGCTCGGCCGCTGCAGGAGCCTGCTCTGTGGCATGGTTGAGCGCCCGCTCCACCAGGGCAATCGCCTCATCTATGTCGAAGGGCTTGGGCAGATACTCGAACGCCCCGGCTTGATAGGCGCTGACGGCACTGTCGAGATCTGAATGGGCCGTCATTATGATCACCGGGATATGGGGATAATGCAGGCCGATACGTTCCAGCAAGGTGAGGCCATCGGTTCCCGGCATGCGGATATCCGAGACTATGACCCTGGGCTGGGAGATTTCCAGCGCCTGCCACAGTGACTCGGCGGCGGCAAAGCTGGCGCAGCTGAGTTTGGCGCCTTGCAGTGCCCGTTCCAGCACCCAACGAATTGAACTGTCATCATCGAGGATCCAAACCTGTTCACTCATATTGTTTCCTCTCTTGTTAGCCGCTGTGGTTGTTGATCGGCAATGTCAGGCTGAACTCTGTGTGTCCCGGGGCCGAATCGCAGTCGATACGGCCGCCGTGCAGCCTGGCAATATTGTGGGCGATGGATAGCCCCAGGCCGTTGCCGTCCTTGCGGCCTGTGACCATGGGGTAAAACAGGGTATCCACCAGTTCCGGGGCAATACCCGGGCCGTTGTCTATGATTGACAGCACCAGCACCAACTTGTGTCTCTGGTTGCCTATGGTGACCTGATGGGCAGTGCGGGTGCGGATCATGATATCGCCGCCCTGATGCTCCAAGGCTTGTACTGCATTTTGCACTATGTTGAGGATTGCCTGTTGCAGTTGATCTTCATCCATAGGCAAGTCCGGAATCGAGGGGTCGTAATCCTGGCGCAGATGTATCTGTTGCGGCAGGGTCACACTCACCAGGTTGATCACCTTTTGCAGCACCAGATGGATATTCTGCAGCTTGTGCTGCGATGGTTTCTGCGGCCCCAGCAATCGGTCGACCAGGGCGCGCAACCTGTCGGCCTGCTCTATGATGAGTGTGGTGAACTCCTTGAGCTGCGGCTCGCTGAGCTCGCGGGACAAGAGCTGCGCCGCGCCGCGCAGTCCACCCAGCGGATTTTTGATCTCATGGGCCAGATTGCGCACCAGATATTGAGCCGCCTGCTGCTGGGCGTCCAGGGTCAACTGCTGGTGAATACGCCGCTGCTGATCCACCTGCCTGAGTTCCAACAGGCTCAAGGGTTTGAGCTGTTCTCCCTGCTCCAGAGGGATCAGTGTCATATCCACAGTGTGATGTTGGCCATCCAGGCTGATGAGCTGGGCGGTATTGACCGTCAGCCCCTGACGTTCCAGCACCGCGCTTTGCAGCACTCTGGGTTCAACTCCTATGGCATGCAGATGCTCTGTCAGTACCTGCTCCTGCAACCTGTGGCTGGAGACGCCCAGCAACTGCTCGGCAGCGGCGTTGGCATAGCTGGGGAGCAGGTCACTGTCGATGACCAGAACGGCAGTGGCCAGATGATTGAGCAGGATATTTGTGTCCATTGAGTTTCCCATAGCAGGATTGCACCATAATGGTGCACCAATTCGGTGCAGGCCGCAAGCCAACAACTCTGTGGACTAACTCGAAAAACCAATTATCTAACTTATTGAAATAACGTTAGTTACTTGGCTTTGGGCCTTTCCCGGGTGCCGGGAAGGCGGGTTGCATCAGTCCGGCTTGGTGCAGAAAAATGGTTATGGGACTACTGGATGCAAGGACTTTGCCGTTTTGTTGCACTGCCTTGAGTTGCAGCGTGTGTTCGCCGCGGTCGATATCCTTGAGCTGGAAGAGATTGCTGCGCTGAGCGTCGCTGGAGGAGATGCCATCTATGTAGAGTTGCAGAAAATGACCCGAAGCCAGCTCCGGCTCTACCTCTACCTGAACCTGAAAATCACCGGCGTTATCGCGAATGGTTTCCTCATGCTGTGGTGAAAGTATCTTTAACGCATAGCCGACCTGTTCCACTGTTATGGGATCGGGCAGAGGTTTAGGCGTTTCCAGGCTTATTTGATTCTGGGTCTTGTCGGTGAATTCCACTGCCTGGGCTTGGGGGTTGGGCTCATCGCTGTAATGCACCTTACCATCTTTATCGACCCACTTATAGACAGTCGCCTGGGCAACCAGCGACAGCAATGCCAGGCTGATTATCATCAGAGTACGCATAAAGACTTCCCTTGTTATGCAGTTGTGAACTAGCTTCAGATTAGCCTGTTTATTGGCAAAAATCACTGCCTTTAAAGGCTGGCCTGAAAAACCTGTCGGCTCAGCTCAAGGTCGACCCGGCCGTCCTCCCCCAGTTGGGTCAGCCCCTGGCGCTCAAGGTTCTCCAGCAGCGGCGTTATGGCCTCATGGCCTATGCCATAGTCACTGAGGTGAGTCTTGAGCCCCATGGATTCGAAGAACTGCCGGGTCAGCTCTATGGCTGCATCTATGCGTTGCTCCTCGCTGCCGTCGCAGAGTTGCCAAACCCGCTCGGCATATTGCAGCAGCTTGGCGTGTTTGGCGGCCTTTCTCAGGCGCAGCATAGTCGGCAGCAGTATGGCGAGGGTCACGGCATGATCCAGGCCGTGGCGCACCGTCAGTTCGTGACCCAGCTTATGGGTCGACCAGTCTTGCGGAACACCTGTGCCGATCAGGCCGTTGAGCGCCATAGTGGCGCTGAACATGATATTGGCGCGCACCTGATAGTTTTCGGGCTCTGCCAGCGCCTTGGGGCCTTCCTCTATCAGAGTGAGCAGCAGGCCTTCGGCAAACCTGTCCTGCACTTTGGCATCGACGGGGTAAGTCAGGTACTGCTCGGTCACGTGCACAAAGGCATCCACCACACCGTTGGCAATCTGTGGTTGCGGCAGGCTGAAACTCAGTTGTGGCGCCAGCACAGAGAAGCGGGGAAACACCGAGGGATGACGAAAGGAGCGCTTGAGGCCAAGAGCGCTATTGCTGATCACCGCGCAGTTATTCATCTCTGAGCCTGTGGCCGGCAGGGTCAGCACAGTACCGAGCGGTAGAGCTTGGTCAATGTGGCGACCGTCGGTTTCCAGTATCTCCCAGGGCTCTCCCTGATAGGGCGCTGCGGCGGCAATAAACTTGCCCGCATCTATGATGGAACCGCCGCCGATAGCGAGAATAAAGTCCAGCTTTTGTTGCCTTATCTGCTCTACTGCCTGCAACAGCTGGTGGTAGTCGGGGTTGGGGCTAATGCCGCCGAACTCGGCGCAGATGCGTTGACCCAATACTTGGCTGACCTGGGTCAGGGTGCCATTGCGTTTGGCGCTTTGGCCGCCGTAGAGCAAGAGCACTCTGGCATCCTTGGGTACCAGAGTGTCCAACTGCTCCAGGCTGCTGCGGCCAAAGAGCAGGCGGGTTGGATTGTAAAATTCAAAATCGTACATCTTGGACTCCTGTCAGCTGTGAGCGTTGCCGCTCAGGGCGTAGGGACGTTGCCAGTCGAGCCAGGCATAGAGATGGGCAATATCCTGCAGTACCCAAGTGGGAATCGCTTCAGCTTGTCTTGCTGAAAGCTGCGCTGGCTCATCTGTTGAATCGGGCGCTGGCCCGGACTCGGATTGATGCATCTCTGTTGCCAAGAAGCGCTGACGAAACAGCTGGGGCCAGGCCGCCAGCTGTTGCTCCGCCAGATGCAGCGGCTGCTTTTGCTGCTGGCGTGCCACCAACACCAGGGTGCAGTGCAGCGTCAGCCCAAGCCAGAGAAAACTCTGCCAGTCCTGCAGCTCCCGCTGGCCTGTGTTGGGCTCGAGCTTCAAAAAGCCGACTTCTTGGCCCAGTTGCCTCAGCGCCGCATGGGCTTGCCAACGCAGGGCATTATCGGCTTTACCTGTATTGATACTGGCAAGCCAAGCCCGCTCCAGCTCGATAAAGTGGCATACATAGCTGTCGAGCCAGCGTCGGGTCCAACTGGGAATAAACAGATGCATCGCCAGGAATGCCATCAAAGCGCCGGTAAAGGTGTCCAGCGCCCGGTAGAAGGCGATATAGGGATCGCTCGGCAGTAGCAGGGTGATGGCAAACACCATCAGCATGGTGAGCCAGAACACATGAATCTCATATCTGGCCTTGTAGAAGGTGGCAAAGGCCAGAAAGGCACTCAGGCAGGTGGCCGGTAATAACCAGCTACCTGCCCCCAGAAACCAGATTAGCCCCAGTGCCAACACAGAACCGAGCACAGTGCCATAGAAGCGGCTCCAGATCCTGGCCTGCAACTGCCCGAGCGGCGCCACCATCAGCACTATGTAGGCGGTGAGCGTCACCCAATAACCCTGCGGCAGTTGCAGTAGTTCCACCACTGCCTGACAACACAGCAGAGTGAACAGAATTCTCAGGCCGTGGTGCCATTCCCGCGAGTGTTTCACCAAGGCCTTGCGCCATTGACTGCGAACGCTTTGGGCATCGGAAGGCCAAATAAGCCCCAGGCGTTCGCGCCAGTCGGCTGCCAGCGGTCTTTGGGGATCCAGCGCCAAGGCCAAGCGGTCGGCGGCGTCCAACAGCAGAGGTTGCGGCTTGTCTCCCAAGGGCAGTGGCGTCGGCTCTGTGCCTTGTTCTCTATGGGTCTTGAGTTCGCTGGCAAAATTGGCCAAATACTGCTGCAGTGCCGGGCTGGCGGCATCATTTTGTTGCAGCCTGCCTATGCTCTCCAGAGTTTCTATCAGGATAAGACTCGACTCCAGTTGCCGGGCGATGCGTTGCACTTCGGCTTTATCCGGCATTTCCAGCAGCCAATGGGCCAGCACGGCAATAGCATCATCGAGTTGCTCCCGCAAGGCCAGACGCTGGCCGACATTGGCGACGTCCGAGTGGCTGAGTATATTGCACCAGAAGCCGAATTTGCGCTGCACACTGGCCAGCAGCTGTTCGCCCTGACGTATCGCCATCCAAGGCCCGGCGATGACGGCGCTGATGACAGCCAACCAGCTGCCGAACAGGCTGGAGAGCAACAACATCTTCCAGTCGGTACCCGACTCCAGCAGATGCAGGCCGCAGATCAGGCAAAAGCCGGCGTTGTAGGTCAGCAGCTGAATGTACTTTCTTTGGTTGGAACTGAGGCCATATAACAGGCCTATGGCGCCGAGTACGCTGATCCCCAGCCAAGGGTGGATCAGGCTCAGCAAGGCCAGGGCGCTGCTGATACAGCACAGAAGTGCCGACTTGCTCAACAGCCCGGCACGTTTGGGATAAGCCAGGTTGCGGCCCTGGACGCCGACCAGCCAGGCACAGATCAGGGCGTTGACGCCGCTGGCACTGTCGCCGAGAAACGAAAACAGCAACAGGCCCGCCATCATGGGCAGCCCTATGCGTAAGCCTTCGGGAAGATCGGCACGATCAGGTAGCCATTGCAGCAGGCGCTGGAATAGATTGGATAGATTCACTTTATGTTGCTTAGGCAGCAGAATGGCACAAGAGGGACGCCATTCTACCTCATTTGAGTCTGCTTGAGTGCCGGGTGGATAACAATTTTCCACCCGGTGAATCGGCTCAGTGGGCCAACAGGGCGAAGTGTTGACTGTGGCGCTTGGGATCAAAGCGCCAGACAATGGCCAGCATGCCCAGAGACACAGCCGCGAGCAGCAACCAGGAAAGCGTGAAGCTGCTGGAGCTGTCCTTGAGATAACCCGCCAGCAGAGGCGACAGGGATGCCAGCAGGTAACCTATCCCTTGAACAAAGGCCGTCAGTTGTCCCGCCTGGCTGTAGTCGTCCAGATGATCCAAAGTGACAATCAGACTCAAGGGGAAGAGGCCACCAATGCCTATACCCAGCAGCGCAGCCCATAACCAGGGCTGGGCCAGAGGCATCAAAGCCAGCCCGATAAAACCGCCAATCGTAGACAGGAGCAGCAGCAATAGCAGTGGCCTTCTGTCATGACTGCGAGCCGCCAGCGTCGGCAGCAACAGGCCTGCGACCACTTCCATCAGCGTCAGAAACGCCAGCAATAGCCCTGCCTGAGTGGCTTGCCAGCCCAAGTCGATAAAGAAGGGCGCCAACCAAGCGAGCACACAGGTATAGGATGCTGTGCTCAGGCCAAAGAAAAGCCCCAACAGCCAGGCCCTGGGAATGCGGCTAAAGCTGCCTATGCCCACATTTGGGCTAACTCCCGGTTTTCCTGAAGGCTTCTTTGCTGCTGCCTTATTGAAGCCCTGGGGTTGCAGGCCGTGTTTGCCCCAGAACCAAAATAGCATCGCCGGCAGACTCAACAGAGCCCAGAAGGCCAGCGCCGACTGCCAATGACCAAACCTGTGCTCAAGCCAAGGGCTAATGGCTGCAGCCAGGGCCGCTCCACCCATGATGGCGGTTACGTAAATCCCCATGTAACGCTCAATATGCTGGCTATAGCTGCGCTTGATCATTCCGGGCAGCAGTGCCTGAATAAGGGCGATACCTAAGCCGGCAATGATTGCGGTCAGTAGCAGTTGCAGGCCGCTGCCGGCCCAGAACCGAGCCAGGTTAGCCAAGCCAATCAGTAGCAGCGACAGTAGCAGGGTTTGGCGCTCTCCCAGTCTGGCGGCCAGCTTGGCACCGATAAACATAGCGACTCCCATGGTCATCACGGGCAGCATGGTCAGCAGTGCCAAGGAACTGTAACTGAGGGGCAAGGAAGCCCGGATAGCCTCCAGCAGTGGGCCTATAGCAGCCATGCTGGGGCGCAGGTTGAGGCCGAGAATAATCAAGGTCAGGATCAGCCACACAGGCTGCCATTTTGATGAGCTCATAGTCCATCTCCTTCAAACATGCTGTTGGCGGCATTGGTGTTATCTTTGTCGGCAGACATCTTTAGTCGCGGACTCGCATCGTCCGCGGCTCGGACTGCATTGAGTTGTGGTTCTGTCAGAAACTGCATCATGGTCAATCTCCTTATTTTGCCAAATTCAGTTAAGCCGAACCCTTGGCCCCTTTTTCAGGGGCCAAACAGGGTTCTTATGTCAGGTGAGTGTCAGCGCCGGCTGGGGCGCAGGCGATACCAGATGGCCGGGACAGGAAGTTTCATCAGCAACAGCGATGACATGATCAGGCCGATCCCCAGCCATTGATAGCTATCCAGCTGTTCGCCGACCAAAAACACCCCGAGCGAGACGGCCACAACAGGGTTGATCAAGGCCATCATGCCCATGATTTGCGGTCCCAGATGTTTGATGGACCAGATCCAGGCCCAGTAGCTCAGCGCCGTGCTGAAGATGGCCAGCCAAGCGATGGCGGGCCAGGTCTTGGGCTCGGGTAGTGTGGGTGCCCCGGCTACTGTCCAGGCCAGCGGGATCAGCATCAAGCCGCCGAGCAACAACTGCCAGGCGGTCAATACCAGAAGATCGCCGGTTTGCCAGCGTTGCATCCAGCGGGATGATTGGGCTACCAACAGAGTGGCACTCAGGGCGCAGAGCACACCAATCAGATCCAGATTGGCCGAAGGATTGAGCAATAACATCACTCCACTCAGTCCCAGCAGTGCCAGCAAGGTCCACTTCAATGCCGGTCTTTGGCCATCGAGCAGCCAGGCCAGCAGCAGAAACATCAGTGGCAGTGTGGCCCCCAGGGTGCCTGCCACGGCGCCGGGAAGGCGGTAGGCGCCCATAAACAGCAGGGCGAAGAAGGCGCCGATATTACAAAATGCCAGCAAGAGTATTTTGCTCCAGGCGAGCGAAGGCAGCTTGGGCCGTAGCAGCAATAACAGGATCCCGGCCGGTAGCGCACGCCAGACGGCGACCCAGAAAGGGGACATATCCTGCAGGTACAGGCTGACCAGGGCATAAGTGGTTCCCCAGAAGACGGGAGCGAGGAGTGCAATTAGGTAGGGCATTTTCTTTTCTTAAAGTATCTTGATGTGAAGATATTTTAAAGTTCAGTGCCGGGATAAGCAAGCCGCATTTGAAAAAGAGCTTTATTATCTCTGGATGATAAGTCCAACTGATTGAATATTATGTCAATCTTGGTAGGTTAGTTTACCCTGTTCATCATAGACCCGGGTATGCAGTACCTTGCCGTTCGTGCCTATCTCTTCCTGCAGATAGTTGCGCCCCTGCTCATCAAAGTAGTTCAGGGTCTGTGGTATGAGCTTGTCCTGGTCGAAACGTTTGCTCACCTGCAACTGGCCATTGCAGTGAAAGAGTTGCTCCTCACCCTGCTTGGCGCCTCGACGGAACGGAGTACGTTTGCTCAAGGCGCCATTGGTCTCACAATAACTGAGCCAGATGCCGTCGGCGGCTATTGAGGGAAAGAAACCATAGTGTTGCTCGGACTGGCGCTGGCCATTGCGCCAGAAGGTGTGCTGCACTGCGGTGCGCTGCCGGCGGTCGAACAGGTAGTCCAACTTGAGTCGGCCGTTGGCGTAGTAGCCTTGTTCCTTGAGTTTTCTGAGATTTTCTTCATCCAGATGTTCACTGAAGCTCTTTAATGAACCATCGGGAAAATAGCTTTTCCAGACGGTGAGTTTCTCGCCGTCCCGCTTGAACTGTTTCATCCGCTCCCGCCCCTGCTCGTAGGAGATGAATTCAATCACTTTACCTTGGTCGAAACGCTTGAAACTGTCGAGTTGGCCTCGGTTGTCGTAGAGCCAGAGTTCCTGGCGCTCACCGTCTTGAAACAACTCCCTGCTGCGTAATTGGGTTTGCTGGTATTGAAAGTTCAGCTGCCAGCCGTGCAACTTGCCATTTTTATACCAGGCGCTTTGGCTTAGCAGACGCTCGGGCGGCGCGGATGTGCTGAAGCTGTAGCCGTCCCGCAGGCCATCCTTGAACTGGGCCGCGCTATAGCTGGGGCGATCCGGCGCTCCCCAAATGGCAATGCCGTTGAAGGGGTCACCTCGGTATCCGTCAACGCAGCCTTCGAGGTAATAACCCAGGGCGCTATTGTCATCGCTGACTTCCCGGCAGTTGATTTGCTCCAGCTCGTCAGCCTGAATTGGCAGTTGCACCTCAGAGTGACAGCCGGCCAGCAACAGGAGAATGAGTAAAAAGACCTTGAGATTCATAGCAGATCCTTGCTTGACGAAGAGGCTCATTGTCGCTGCCGTTGCTGCTTGGCTCAAGCCTCTTGCCGGTGAACTGTTGAATTTTTGACTCTTTAACACTGAAACCCGCCTTGGATCACATCTGCACAACAGGAGAGGGGATAAGCTGAGTTTGCTTGCAAGCTATTGATTATAAAGAGTTAATTTTACTTAATTTGCAATTCTGCAATATGTAAGTGCAAAAAGAGGTGATGAGTATGAACGTGAATCGACGTCAGGCGATGGGCCAGATTGTAGGTTTGGTTGGTGTGGCTGCAGGGAGTTCGCTGATCGCGACCACAGCTCTGGCCGCAGAGTCTTGTCCCGGAGATACCAGCATAGGGATCGGCAGTGAAGGGGGCAGCGATCTGGGCACCAAGCTGCTGACCTATGTGAAATTGGACCCTATGGAAGTCGCCAAACTGGCCTATGAAGGTTATGGCCGTGGTGGTTGCATGTATGGGGTTTTCGATGCCCTGGTGAAGGCCTTGGCGGCCAAAGGGCATGAGGATGCCTGCAAATTCGCCGCTATCCCTACCAACCTGGCGGCCTATGGTGGTGGCGGTATCGCAGGTTGGGGAACCCTGTGTGGTTGCTTGAATGCGGCGGCCATGGCGGTCAACGTCCTGGGCGGGGTCGACCGCACTGCGGTGATCCGCTCCGTGTACCGCTACTATGAACACACAGCCATGCCGAGAAATGATGAAGCCTTCCTCAAGGCGATTGGCGCACCGACCCGTAAAGACAACGCCGGTGAGCTACTGACCGCAGATAAGATAGGCCAGTCGGTTGCCAATTCCATTCTCTGTCACACCTCGGTGACCCACTGGTCGAAAGCGAGCAAGTACGGCTCCAGTCATCAGGCGAAATTGGAACGCTGCGCTCAGCTGACGGCCGAGATTGCTTATGTCACTACTGACTTCCTCAATAAGTCGCTGGACAATGCCCTGGACGCTGAAATTGTGGCAGCGGGCAATGCTGAGTGTAGTGGTTGTCACAGCAGCACCAAACGTGAACCGGACACTTACATAGGTGCCGATGTCAATTCACAGATGGAATGTCAGAGCTGCCACAGCGCCCATGATGTCGGCGCCGGTTTGACCGGGGTTCACGAAGGTGCGGTCTGCAGCGATTGTCACTAGGAGGCTGTTATGAAACATAAGAGTTTGATAGTAGCGTCTTTGCTGTTGTGCCTGGGAGGTTGTGACTGGTGGGATGACGATGATGACCCTGTGCTTCCGCCGGATCCTGAACCTGAGCAGTCTGTGTCCATTAAGGAAGCCGAAAGCCTCAAGGTGGCACTGAGCGCCGTGGATCCTCAAAGCCAGGCACTGACCTTTAGCCTGACTACGGCGGAGGGCAAACCCGTCAAGGATGCCGGCAGCAACTATCTGGTGATGTACCTCAAAATGCCCGCTGAGCAGGTATCGGCCTTCTCCATGCCTTGGCATAAGGGGGTGCGTTTCGAATGCAGCGAAACCGTCGACACCTGTGCTGGCACCATGGAAGCGCTGGAGACAGAAGGCCAATATCGCTTTACTCCAGAAGGGCTTGAGGAGTTGAACCAGACAGAAGGTGAACTCAAGTTGGCGGTGATACTCACAGGGGCCAAGGCCCAGAGTGCTCCTGAGCTTGTCAGCGCTCCCTGAGTGATTTGAGTTTTATGGCCTTAAAATAGTAGCGCCCCGGGATTGCTCCCGGGGCGCTTTTCTTGTTATCCGATGGCTTGACTCATCGGTTGATTGCAGGGCAATTAGAGGCTGTAGTACAGCTCAAATTCGACTGGGTGAGTGGTGCGGCTGACGCGCTCGGCCTCGGCTTGTTTCAGCTTGAGGTAAGAGTCGATAAAGTCATCGCTGAACACACCGCCGCGGGTCAGGAACTCACGGTCTGCATCCAGAGCCGCCAGGGCGACTTCCAGAGATTCGGCCACAGTCGGGATTTCCGCTGCTTCTTCGGCCGGCAGATCGTACAGATCCTTGTCCATGGCATCACCAGGGTGGATCTTGTTCTGGATACCGTCCAGACCGGCCATCAGCAGTGCTGCGAAGGCCAGATAAGGGTTGGCCATAGGATCCGGGAAGCGGGTCTCAATACGGCGCGCCTTAGGACTTGGTACCACAGGGATACGGATAGAAGCCGAGCGGTTACGGGCAGAATAAGCCAGCATCACAGGGGCTTCAAAGTGTGGCACCAAACGCTTGTAGGAGTTGGTGCTTGGGTTGGTGAAGGCGTTCAGGGCACGGGCGTGCTTGATGATACCACCTATATAGTACAGGGCAGTTTCAGACAGGCCGCCGTACTTGTCACCGGCAAATAGGTTGGTGCCGTCTTTGGCCAGTGACTGGTGTACGTGCATGCCGCTGCCGTTGTCGCCGACTATCGGCTTGGGCATAAAGGTGGCTGTCTTGCCGTAGGCATGAGCCATGTTGTGAATCACGTACTTGAGTACTTGGATTTCATCGGCCTTGTTGGTCAGAGTGTTGAAGCGAGTAGCGATCTCGTTCTGACCCGCGGTAGCAACTTCGTGGTGGTGAGCTTCCACAACCTGGCCCATCTCTTCCAGCACCAGACACATGGCACTACGCAAATCCTGTGAAGAATCCACAGGTGCAACCGGGAAGTAGCCGCCCTTAACGAATGGACGGTGACCTGTGTTGCCATCTTCATAGCTGGTACCTGAGTTCCAGGCTGCTTCTTTGGCATCGATTTTGACGAAGGTGCCGCTCATGTCGGTACCGAAACGTACGTCATCAAACAGGAAGAACTCTGGCTCAGGACCGATCAGCACAGTGTCGGCGATGCCGGTAGAACGCATGTACTCTTCGGCTTTTTTGGCGATAGAGCGAGGGTCACGGTCGTAACCCTGCATGGTGCCGGGCTCGAGGATGTCGCAGCGGATCAGCGCTGTGGTTTCTTCGGTGAAAGGATCCAGTACAAAGCTGCTTGGATCTGGCATCAGCACCATGTCAGATTCGTTGATCCCTTTCCAACCGGCGATAGATGAACCATCGAACATTTTGCCGTCTTCAAAGAAATCAGCATCTACCTGATGAGTCGGGATAGATACATGCTGTTCCTTACCTTTGGTATCGGTAAAGCGTAAATCAACAAACTTAACTTCCAACTCTTGCAGCTGTTGTAAAACTGATTCGACTGACATTATCAAGCCTCCGGTAGGGTAAAGGGGGTGCCCTTTGTCAACTCTTAGTATGTAGCGTCTGGCGCCTTGTTGGTCTCTATTAAGCCAGACTCATGCCAAGATGCTAAGGTGTTGAAAATAAAGGGAGTGGTAAAATCGAGGGCTGGCGAGGCAAGCGGGTTTGCACTATCATGGTGCATTGAGTGTTCCAAAAAGGTGCGTTCACCATAATGGTGCGTGCGCTGAATAAGCCGGATATTCATAGGTGTCTAAAAAATAATCCTGTGCGATAGCCCCTCGCTAGAGTAGAATGGCACGCTTTTTAAAGCAACCATCCGGGGAAATTGTGCTCCCCGACACGATGGCAGCCCAGGTTTTATAAGGCCTGGAAGGCAATCGCCAAGCAGTCATAAAGCGGTTGTACCATTCAATTTATATTGCTGCATCCCACAGAACAGAGATCGTAAGAGGCAAAACTGTGTTAGAGAATTTACGTAACATCGCCATCATAGCGCACGTTGACCACGGTAAGACTACCCTGGTAGACAAGCTGTTGGCACAGTCAGGAACCCTGGCAACCCGCGGAGAAGCCACCGAGCGGGTGATGGACTCCAACGATCTGGAGAAAGAACGTGGGATCACTATTCTGGCGAAAAACACCGCCATTAAGTGGAACGACTATCGGATTAACATTGTAGATACCCCAGGACACGCCGACTTCGGTGGCGAAGTAGAACGGGTTCTGTCTATGGTTGACTCTGTACTGCTGCTGGTTGATGCGCAGGACGGCCCAATGCCACAGACCCGCTTCGTGACCAAGAAGGCATTTGCCCAGGGTCTTAAGCCTATTGTGGTGATCAACAAGATTGACCGTCCGGGCGCCCGTCCTGATTGGGTTATCGATCAGGTATTTGACCTGTTTGACAACCTGGGTGCCACCGACGAGCAGCTGGACTTCCCAGTGGTTTATGCCTCTGCACTGAACGGTTTTGCCAGCCTGGATCCTCAGGACAACAGTGAAGATATGACCCCACTGTTCCAAACTATCGTTGAAAAAGTATCTCCACCGGATGCCGACGCCGAAGGCGCATTCCAGATGCAGATCTCTCAGCTGGACTACAACAGCTATGTAGGGGTTATCGGTGTGGGTCGTATCAAGCGTGGTAGCGTCAAGACCAACCAACAGGTCACTATTGTCGGTGCCGATGGCAAGAGCCGTAACGGTAAAATCGGTCAGGTGCTGGGCTACATGGGCCTGGAACGCCACGAAGTGGACAGTGCCAATGCCGGTGATATCGTTGCTATCACAGGTCTGGGCGAGCTGAAGATTTCCGACACCATCTGTGCTGTTGGTCATGCCGAAGCATTGCCACCTCTTTCTGTTGATGAACCAACCATGACTATGACCTTCCAGGTCAACACCTCTCCTTTCGCGGGTAAAGAAGGTAAGTACGTGACTTCACGTAACATCCTTGAGCGTTTGCAACAGGAGCTGGTACACAACGTGGCTCTGCGTGTGGAAGAAACCGAGAGTCCGGATCGTTTCCGCGTATCCGGCCGTGGTGAACTGCACCTGTCTATCCTGATCGAAAACATGCGTCGTGAAGGTTATGAGCTGGCGGTTTCCCGTCCTGAAGTGATCATCAAAGAGATCGACGGCGAGAAGTGTGAGCCATACGAGCAGCTGACTGTGGACGTGGAAGAAGAACATCAGGGCGGCGTCATCGAGAAGCTGGGTACCCGTAAGGCCGACATGCGCGACATGCAGCCTGACGGCAAGGGCCGTGTACGTATCGACTTCATGATCCCAAGCCGTGGCTTGATCGGTTTCCAGACCGAGTTTATGACAGCGACTTCAGGTACAGGTCTGCTGTATCACACCTTCGACCACTATGGTCCTTACAAGGGTGGCGATATCGGCCAGCGTAGCAACGGGGTATTGATCTCCAACGCCACAGGTAAGGCTTTGACCTTCGCGCTGTTTGGTCTGCAGGATCGCGGTCGTCTGATGATTGGCCACGCCGCCGAAGTTTACGAAGGCCAGGTAGTGGGTATCCACAGCCGCTCCAACGACCTGACAGTAAACTGCCTCAAGGGCAAGCAACTGACCAACATGCGTGCCTCTGGTACCGACGAAGCTCAGGTACTGACTCCGCACATCCAGATGACCCTGGAGCAGGCGCTGGAATTCATCGATGATGATGAACTGGTTGAAGTCACGCCCAAGAGCATCCGTGTGCGTAAGCGTCATCTGACTGAAAATGACCGCAAGCGCGCCAGCCGTGGCTAAGCCATAGGCGAACAATAAAAAACCCGGCATGACCGGGTTTTTTATTGCGTTCAATTTGCCCAGCATCTCATTAGACTGCGGGATGTTTAGCCAAAGCGCCGTCCGGTGCTTGTCGGGTTCCATCTGCCAGGTGCGACCTTGCATGCAGATGGCGCCAGAACCTAGGCAACACCAACAGTGCCAGCAGCAGGTTGGACAGCGGCATAGCCAGCCAGACACCGGTTTCTCCCAAAAACAGCGGCAATAGATAGAGAAACGGTAACTGGATCAGCATATTGGTCAGGGAGATTGCCAAAGCCATCCCGCCTTTGCCTATCGCCATAAAATACATGGCTGCCAGCACTATCAGCCCCTCCAACCAGATAGCCGCCAGATGGATACGGATCCCGGTTCTGGCCTCCTGGGTTAACAAAGGATTGTTGTCGGCGAACAGGCCTATCATGGTTTCGGGAAATAGGTTGAGCAGCGCCAGCCAACTCAGGCCAAACAGCAGGGTGACCTTGGCGCCCAGCTTGACTATGGCGATAATATTGCCGGGCTGGCGGGCCCCGTGGAAGTAGCTCACCGGTGGCTGCACCCCTTCGGCTATACCCTCAGCCAACAGATAGTAGAGTGTCATCAGATAGCCGACTATGGCAAAGGCACTGACGCTCAAGGTGGTGCCATACTGCATAAACTGATGGTTATGGGCCGCCACCATAAAGCTGGTGTAAAGGTACATCAGTAGTGCCGAAGCCCCCAGTTGGACAATCCGGGCGAACTCCCCGGCTCTGGGTAGCGCATCTTTGAGCCTTGGCTTAAAGCCTGAATGGCTCGAACACAGGTAATAGCCGGCCCCCAGACACACAGCTGTTTGGGCAATGATGGTGCCATAAGCCGCGCCGTTTAACCCAAGCCCAAGTACGGCAACAAACAGATAATCCAACAGGATATTTCCAAGCGCCCCCATCACCAACAGGGCGGTGGCAACTCTGGGGCTGTCATCGTTGCGGATCAACATAGGCAGCGCCGTCGAGGCTATGGTGATCGCCGCGCCCCACTGAAACACGGCAATATATCCCTGCCCCAGCTGCAGAGTCGCTTCAGTGGCCCCCTGCAGCTGCATTAGCGGCTCACTCAAGCATTGCAGCGCCATAAATGCCACCAGGGCCAATAGAACAATCAGCCAGATACTGGCCAACAGGGCTCGATTGGCTTGCGTTTGCTGCCCGGCTCCGCGGGCGATGGAGATATGGCTGCCGCCACCCATACCCACCATAAGCCCGAGGCCGGAGAGAATAAACACTATCGGCCAGGCCATGTTGATGGCGGCCAATCCTTGAAAGCCGACATAGTGGCCGACAAAAATACCTGCGCTTATCTGGTACAGGCCACTGACCAGCATGGCAGCGATGGCTGGGATGGTATAGCGCCAAAAGGTGCGTCGCAGCTGGTTGTGACTCAGTGTTTGCTGAGAGATTCCGGTATTCATAATTGCACTACCTTTAACCGAATGCAGGAAAACAGGGTCGCAGATTATGCTTGTTTTTCGGATTGGTGAAAGATAGCTTGTATCCGTTATTCGGATACTTTGGTGGATGGAATGAATTGGACCCTGGATCAACTGAGCGCCTTTGTGATTGCGGTGGAAAAGGGCTCGTTTTCGGCCGCCGCCAGAGAGCTTGGCAAGGCGCAATCTCGGGTGAGCACAGCCGTGGCCAATCTGGAGATAGACCTGGGGCTGGAGTTGTTTGACCGCAGCGCCAGGTTGCCCAGGCTGACAGCCGCCGGCGAGCAGATCTATCAGGAGGCCAAGGTGGTGTTGAGGCAGTGCCAGCGCCTGGACGCCAGAGCCCTGACGGTCAGTTCGGGCGAGGAGGCCACCCTGACGGTTGCCATGGACGAGGCCCTGCCCATAGAGCGCTTCGAGAGTTTCTTCGTGCGGGTGGCCGAGCAGTTCCCGGGTTTGAAACTCACCCTGATCAACAGCTCCCAGGATGATATTGCCCGCTGGGTCGATGAGAAAAAAGCCGACCTGGGTATCTTGTTCCGCCAGACAGATGAGCTTTTGGATTCCTTGGAGTTCAACTCGATAGCTCACTTTCAGCAGTCGCTTATTGTCGGTCGTGAGCACCCGCTGGCGAATATTGCCGAGCCTTCGCTCGACCAGCTCAATCAGCACCGACAACTGGTGATCCGCTCCCGCATCGGCGACAGCCAGTCGCGCCCCGTGTCCAGCAATCACTGGCATATCGACAGTTATTACTACATCACGGCGCTGGTGATCAAAAATGTTGGTTGGGCTCTGGTTCCCGAGCATGTGGCGACGGCCGAGTGGTACGCCAAGGATCTGGTGAGGCTGTCCGGCGCCAATATCACAGACAATCAGTGGGTCGAGATAGGCGTGGTCAGACGCAGGGACAAGGGCATTGGCCCTGTGATGCAGTGGATGCTACAGCAGTTGGCCAGGGAATAGTGCCGGGGCATGGCCCCGACACTTTATCGACCAATCAAAGCTGCAGATACTGCTTCAGTGGCAGATCCCGGTAGCGCTTGCCGCCGGCGGCCACTATGGCGTTGGTCAGTGCCGGTGCTACCGGGGGCACTCCGGGTTCGCCCACACCGCCGGGTACCTCGGTCGAGGCGATGATTTGTGTTTCTATCTCAGGGCATTGCGGCAACCGCAGCAGTTGATAGTCGTGAAAGTTCGACTGTTGCACCTTGCCATCCTTGAAGCTGATTTCGCCCAGCATCGCCAGGCTGAGGCCGAAGATGACCGCGCCTTCCAGCTGCGAATGCACTCTGTCAGGGTTAACCACAGTGCCGGCATCCAGCACTGAGATGGCCTGTAGCACCTGCAAACGCTCACCATCCAGTTTGACCTTGATGGCGACCGCAACATAGCTGACAAAGCTGCGGTGCACCGCAAACCCCCAGCCTTCGCCCGCCTTGGCCGGTGATTGCGCCATACGTTTTTCGGCGGCGTCTATGACCGTCAGATAACGCGCGACATCCACAGGGTGACGGCTGAGTTCTTCGCCATAGTTACCGTATTTAAAGCCCTGTTCGGCAAAGTTCTCCACTCTGGGTTGCCCAAGAAGCTGCCGCCACATGGCCGGGCAACTCTGGCCGGTGCGCAGCGCCAGTTCGTCGACAAAGCTGCCAATGCCGAAGGCATGCTGAATGTTGCACACAGAGCGCAGCCAGCCTATGCGGGTATGAGCCTCGGCCTTGGCGGTTTCGCAGCGCAGCGACGGCAACTGAAACGGCAAGTCGATAAAGCCCAAATCCAGTTCGCCGTCAGAGGGTTCATCCACGCCTTCGGCAAAGGTGGAACTGATGGAAGGGAAGGCGGTGCGCGACAACAAAGCCTCCACCTTGCCATCATCACTGAGCAGTGCCTGATAATGCTGGGCGCTGATGGCGTGCAGATAGCCGTTTTGCAGCTCATCTTCCCGGCTCCAGAACACCTTCACCGGCTTGCCGCTGCGTTTGGAAAGCAGCGCCGCTTCGACGCTGAAGTCCGGCTTGGACTTACGGCCAAAGCCGCCGCCCAGCAGGGTGACATGCACCTTGACCTGCTCCTCCTTCAACCCCAAAGCGGCCGCCACATTCTGCTGGGTACTCTGGGGAGTTTGGCTGCAGGCCCAAATTTCACAGCCATCCTTGCTGACTCTGGCGGTGGCCGCCGGCGGCTCCATCATGGCGTGAGCCAGATAGGGCACAGTGTAGTCGGCGCTGAGCGTGCGCTCTTCTGGCCAGCTTGCGGGAGGCTTGCCCAGCTCTCGCCTGACTTTGCCACTCTGCTGTACTCGCTGTTTCAGGGTGGCGATAAACGCTTGGGAGTCGTGCTTGTCGTTGGGGCTTTGCTGCCACTGAATCGCCAGTGCCTTGCGCCCTTCGAGGGCGCTCCAGCTGTTGTTGGCCAGCACAGCCACACCGCCAAGCGGTTGGAAGGCCGGTGCCCCTTGGGGAGCGGGCAGGCTGATAATATCCACCACACCGGGGAAGGCGCGGGCCTTTTTATCATCGACACTCGCCGCTTGGCTGCCGAGCACAGGTGGCCGGGCAATCGCGGCATAGAGCATGCCTTCCAGACGTATATCCTGGCCATAGATGGCGCTGCCATCCAACATGGCATCCATATCCACTATGGTGCGTGACTGACCTATCTGGGTGAATTCTTCTCTGGGTTTGAGCCTGAGTTGGCTCTCATCCGGAAGCGGCAGCTTGGACGCCGCCAGCGCCAGTTCGCCATAGCTCAGGGAGCGGCCTGACGCCTTGTGAGTCACTCTGTGAGCCTTGGCGCTGACTTCTGCGACCGGCACTTGCCAATGCTCGGCGGCAGCCTGTTCCAACATGGTGCGCGCCATGGCACCCATCTGCCGCATTCTGGCGTAGTGTTTACGTATGCTGCGACTGCCATCTGTATTCTGGCTGCCGTAACGCTTGTCGGCCAGGCCCTGCACCACCACGACTTTGTTCCAGTCGGCTTCCAGTTCGTCGGCCAGCACCTGAGGTATGCCTGTTCGTATGCCCTGGCCCATTTCCGAGCGATGGCAGGTGAGGTAGACCTTGTCGTCTTCACCGACGGCGATAAACAGATTCAGAGGTTGCAGCTTGTCCTGCGCCAGGCTCATGGGGCTCCAGCCCAGGGCGCTGCTGCCCAGCATCAAGGCACCGCCACTGGCGCCAAAGAGTTTCAGTACATCACGACGGCTGAAGTTTTCCACTGCGGTAAACCGGCTCATGAGCTTTGCCCCCCTTTGACGGCGACATCCTTGATGGCGCTGCGGATCCGGGTATAGGTGCCGCAGCGGCAGATATTGCCGGACATGGCATCGTCTATCTGTTGGTCACTGGGGTTGGGCGTTTCACTCAAGAGCGCCGCGGCAGACATGAGTTGCCCTGTCTGACAGTAACCGCACTGGGGAACCTTGTGTTTGCTCCAGGCGGCTTTCAGCGCCGGATTATCCAGGCCTTCTATGGTGGTGATGTTCTTGCCCTCGGCACTTTTGAGGCTGGTGAGGCAGGCTCTGGCGGGCTTACCGTCCAGATGTATGGTGCAGGCACCGCAGAGTCCGGCGCCACAGCCGAATTTGGTGCCTGTCAGCCCCAGGAGATCCCTGAGGGCCCATAGCAAGGGCATATTGGGATCGGCCTCGACCGAAAACAGTCTGCCATTGATTTTGAGTTGCGACATTGTTCACTCCTTGTGCTGGTTGAGGCGTCTGAGATCTGCGCCCGTGTCTATGTCTATGGCGGCGCGGTGCAGCACTATCCGGCCCAGTCGTTGTTGTTGTAATTTCTCGGTCAGCAGGGCCTTGGCCCCTCGGTCACCCTGCAGTTGGCTAAGGGCGTTGAAGTCTGTAGCATTAAAGATAGCAGGCGCGCCGGGGGCATCCCGGTAAAAGGCGCTGCTGCTGAGTTGGCTGCCCAGCCAACAGTCGAGCAATTCAAGGTAATCGGCGCTAGTGAGCGCAACCTGATCGGCCAGTGCCAGTAGCAGGGCATCGGCGGAGCAGGCCTTGGCTTGCTCGGCGGCCAGGGCGATGGAGTGTCCCAACCCCTGTTGCCAGAGGGGGTTGAAACGGCAGTTGGCATGGGGCGGCAACAACGCTTGCAATTGTTCCTTGTGGCCGCCGAGTATGGTCAGCAGCGGCAGCAGCTCAAGCTTGGGGTACTTCTGGCTTGCCTGAGCGCGCATCTGCTCCAGCGCTTGCCAACTGAGACGCAGCAGCGGCGTGCCATGGCTGTCCTGTGCCGCCAGTTTGGCATGGCCGGGCACTGAACTGTCGGCGGCGAAGCGGCTCGATGCTCCGGCGGCCAGTAACACAGGCAATAGCCTCATGGCATCAGGCCCTCAAGCCCAGTCATGGGCGCATCAAACAAAACACTGTGGCACTGGGCCAAAATGCTGAGGGCGATGGCCCCCGGGAGTTCGCCGCCGAGTGCCAGTCCGGCGGGGGCCGCCAGTGGCACGGCAAACTCTGCCAGTTCAAGGCCGGCATGTTTGAGTACCTTATCGCGCCTGTGAGTCGGCCCTAATAGCGCCAGATAGCGTGGGCAGCTTACTTGCAGCCGTTTGAGAATGGCGCTGTCGAGCTCGACATTGTGGTGCATCACTATGGCGCCATCCTGACGCTTGAGCCACTCGCCATCCAGCTCGTCGGCGCCGAGCTTGATTATGTCGCAACCGGCAAAGTCATGGCTGCGGGCGTAGGCGGCTCTGGGATCGACGACGCTCACCTGCCAGTCCAGTTGCAAAGCCATCTGTGCCAGCGGCTTGGCATCCAGACCGCCGCCGAAAATCGCAAGCGCAGGTTTGGGGCCCACAGGTACGGTTAACCAGCTCTGTTGCCCATTCTGCCCAGTCTCTGGACTCCAAATCCCGGTGCGGCGAAAGTCATTGGCGGGGAAAGGCAGAGGCTCGACATAGGTTGAGGGGGAACCCAGGGGTAAAAAGCGCGCCTCAAGGGTTGCGGGCGCTTCACCGGCTTTTGGCATCAGCAACTGCCAGAAGCCGGATTGACCGGCATTCAGAGCCTGGCGCAACTCATCGAGTGCCAGAAAATGATTCTCCCGCCCCAGAGGCAACAGGCAGATGTTCACCAAGCCGCCACAACCCAGTTGGTAACTGGCATCCTGATCGTCGCGGGCGTCATAACAGACTTCCACCACCCTTTGTTCCGTCAGGGCCTTGTGTGCCTGATGGCGTAGATCGGCCTCCAAACAGCCGCCGCTGAGGATCCCCAGGCTCTGGCCCAGGGGATGAAACAGCATCATGGCTCCGGGTTTGCGATAAGAAGAGCCTTGTACCGAGGTGATCAGCGCCAGCACCCAGGGCTCGTCTGCGCTAAGAGCCCATTGTTGCAGCAAGGTTTGCAGATGGTGCGCCATAAACTTCCCGTGTTTTTGGTGGAGAAGTTAGCATTGCATAAAATCGCACCGGGAAACAATCTTGCCGGGTGTGGCAAGTCAGGAAGGGGCAGTGGGACTCGACGGCAAGCGCAATAAAAAGGCCCGCCTGTCGGCGAGCCTGAGTGGTTAAGTTTAGTGACCTACATAGTCGATCATCTGCAGTAGTTGCATCCGAACCGCATCCGGCGTTTGGCTTTCCCAGAAGCCGGAGGTGTAGGCTATCAAGGGCAGCAGGAACAGCAGTCCGAGTACCAGAAGCATTACTGACTTGGCCGACCAGAAATGATTGCGGCTAAGGCCGAACCCCAGCGCCGCTTTCTTGGGACAGGCGGCCACGCAGCGCATGCAGGCCTGGCATTCATCGCTGTGCACTGTATTTTTGGTATGCACTATGATGCCGGCCGGACAGGCGCGGGTGCACTTGTCGCATTTCATCCCCTTGGACTCTATCAGGCAATGCTCTGGGGCGCGGCGGATTTTCAGCGGGCTGAGAAAACTCAGCAGTCCCAGCAGGGCGCCATAGGGGCAGAGGTAACGGCAAAATCCCTGACGGCGCCAGGCGACAATGGCAAGGATCAGGCCAAAGCAGGCCAGGGTGATGAGTCCCGGAGTGATGAAAAACAGCGCCATCTTGAGATCGGCTATCTTGTGATAATTACTCTCCAGGTAGCCGGGGATCCCCATAGACGGCATGCCCAGCACTATGTAGAGCAGCGCCGCCAACAACAGATACTTGAGCATACGCAGTGGCCAGTCGAGCCAGGCAGGCGGCATAAATTCGCGTTTGATGAAGCGTTTGCGCAGGCGATAGAGGTACTCTCCGGCCAATCCCAGCGGGCAGGCCCAGCCACAGAAGGCGCGCTTGCACAGCAGTCCGGTCAACAACACCACTGCCAGCATCACGGCCGCCGCCGGGTGGGTTTGATCCCAGAGTCCCAGGGTGGCTATCGCCTTGAGCTCTATACCGCCGGCAATAGGCAGAAACGCATCCACCACATCCGGGCGCCCAATCCAGGGCGTGACTCCGGCCTTGAGCATCAGGCTGTTGATGGTGTACTGAATCGCGACCAGAAACAGGGACAGCGCCAACAGGTGCTGGCAGCCGCTGCGCAGGTTATTGATCCTGGGCTCGGATTGCAGCAAGCCGGGGCGCAGTTGCTGCAGCAATGCCAGGCTACCAACGGCTGTCAGTGTGGCCAGCAGCAACATGGGGCTGCTGCTAATCAGCAGCGCGGTTAAAATCAGCAGCAAGGTGAGGCCGGCGCCGAAACGGCGGCCGCTCCACCAGAGTTGGCTGACACCATAGAGGAGTGCCAGCATGAGGGTGAGCGATTCGGTCAGTGTCATGAGAATAGAGGCCAGCAACAAACGACTGCCTATTGTGAACTCAAATAAGGGCACAAGTTCTTGAGTCAAAAAAGGAAGTGTGCAGCAGATCCAAATTTACATTCGCAGATGGAGAAATTCGTGCACTGGCTCACAGCTGAAAAAAAGCCCCGCGGTGCGGGGCTATCTCTATGGCTTGGCGGTCAGTTACCCGACTCCATTGCCGCAATAAAGCGGTTGGACTCATCGATGGATTTATTCATCTCTTTGATAAGGCAGGAGATATCGCTCTGCAGACTGGCAAACTCCCCCTTGATGGCCCCTATGGTCTGGGCGTTGAGGTTGTGCTTGAGGTAGAGCATGTTGTCTTTCATTGAGGTCAGGATGGGAGGCATCTTGCTCTCGGCACGGCGCATGCTGCGGATCAGCTGCTCGTAGGAGCGGCGGGTCTCTTTCAGCTTGGCCTGGCTCTTACTGCGCAGGCTGGCCTTGCTGATCTCACCGATTTCCCCTTGCCACTCATCGAACAGGGCTTCGGCCACATCTTCCACCTTGTTGATGCGGTTGCTGACATCATCGGCGGCTTCCTGGGCAGACTCATATTCGTCTTTGGCCTTGTTGTAAGCCTTTTCCAGATCGCCGCCGTCATGGTTCAGCAGTGCCTGCATCTCTTCCAGTGCCGAACTGAACTGCTCCTGAGCTTCCTGTTGCGATTCTTTGGCGTCTTTGACCCGGTCGACCATGATGTCACGTTTGTGATAGCCAACTTTTTCCATGGCACCGTAATAGGCACTCTGGCAACCACCCAGCAGCAATCCCAGGCTGACCAGGGCGGTGGTGAGGATCTTGTTCATAAGCTTTCTCTTTTCTCTGTTTATGCTTTGTATTTGGCGGCATCTATGATGCACCAGAGATGGGCGATGGCACCTATGATAGCAGGAACTACCAACCACCAGAGGGCGTAACCTGTAACTGTCACCAGAAAGAAGATCAGTGCGGCCAGGATCCGCCCCTGAACCAACTGCCCCAAACCCGGGAAAAATACGCTTGCCAGCGCGGCAATCACATTGCCCGCCGATCCTTGTTGTGACATTAACTCTCTCCTTTAAATGATGGGAGAAGCGCTGAATGACGGGCCTCGGCGTATGCCTATGCATAGCACTGGCGTCATTCCCGGCTTCCTTTGCCCTGCTGCAGTGGCAGCATCACACTTTGTAATCCGGGCATTATTGTACGAAGATAGCGACACTAGACCCAGAGGATCAAGAGAAAACCGTGAGCAACAAGATAGATACCCGCAATTTCAGCTTGTTTATGAAAGGCTGCTGGCACTTCCTGCTGCACCTGAAACAGAGATTGCAGGACGATCAAATCAATATCCGAGCCGGTCATCTGGCCTATGTGACCCTGCTGTCGCTGGTGCCCATGGTGGCCGTTACCATGTCTATGCTGTCGGCTTTCCCTGTCTTCAAGGGGGTGCGGCAACTGATAGAAAACTTTATTTATCAAAACTTTCTGCCGGCCGCAGGCGATACGGTTCAGGTCTATATCAACGAGTTTGTCGGCAACGCCTCCAAGGGCACGGCCGTCGGTATCGGCGCCCTGGTGGTGGTGGCCATTTTGCTGATCTCCGCCATAGACAAGGCGCTGAACTATATCTGGCGCACCAAAGAAAAACGCCAGACTGTCGTGTCTTTTTCCATGTACTGGATGATCCTGACGCTGGGGCCCGTGCTGATGGGGGCCAGCCTGGCGGCCACTTCCTACTTAGTATCGCTGAAAATATTCAACGAAGCAGATACTTATGGTGTAGGTACCTTCTTTGTCGCGCGTCTGCCATTTCTGTTTTCTGTTGCGGCCTTCCTGCTGCTTTACACTGTGGTGCCCAATCAAAAAGTGAAGCTGCTGCATGCCCTGCTCGGGGCCATAGTGGCTGCCTTGCTGTTTGAGGCGGGCAAGAAAGGCTTTGCCCTGTATGTGACTCACTTCCCCAGCTACGAGGCGATTTACGGCGCCCTGGCGACGATTCCGATACTGTTTGTCTGGGTCTATCTGTCCTGGATGATAGTCCTGATGGGAGCCGAGATCACCGCATCTTTGCCGGAATTCCTCGATGGTGAAGCCCCATTGGAGCCGCTGGATGACGAACCCGAATCGGCATAATCCGTTTGCCCGCGACTGGCTGGAGGTGGGTGGCGGCCACCGCCTGTATCTGGCGCAATTCGGCAACCCGGAAGGCATCCCGCTGCTGTATCTGCACGGCGGGCCCGGCGCCGGTTGCAACCTTGAAGAGTTGGCGCTGTTTGATCTGCGCCGCTTTCGCTTATTGTTTCTGGATCAAAGGGGCGCCGGCTTATCGCGCTCCGAGAAAGGCCTGGCGCAGAATCACTTCCAGGGCCTGCTCGATGATCTCGAGTCGGTCAGGAAGGCGCTGCGGTTGCCGCGCTGGTGTCTGGCAGGGGGCTCATTCGGGGCAACCTTGGGGCTGGTGTACGGCGGTTTATTCCCTGAGCGGGTCATAGCCCAGACATACTGGGGCAGCTTTATCCCCTCTGCCGAGGGCCGCGATTGGCTCTATGGTGCTGCTGGCGCCGCCAGCCGTTTCCCGGTGGACTATCATGGCTTTTCCCGCTGGCTATCCAGGAGTGAGCGCAGCACTGCGGCGCTGCTGGAAAGCTATGCCAAGGGATTTACCTGCCTCAATGCCCAGGATTATATCCGCAGTTGGCTGCGCTGGGAGCAGCATCTGTCTTTACCCGGGGGGCTGTTGCCGCCGCCAAGGGCGCCTCGGGACAGCAATATGGCCAGAATCGAACTTCACTATGCCCGCCATCACTATTTCGAAGCCATGAGTCTATTTGACGCAGGGCTCAATAACTGGCCGAAACAGACCCGCTTGCTGCAGGGGGAAAACGACTGGGTCTGTCCCACTCACTTGCTGCAGGCTCAGCTTGCCCGCCAGATCCGCCCGGCCGAGTTGCAGCTGGTGGCCGGAGGTCATCACTCGCTGGTGGATGATAAAATGCGTCACGCCGTGGTTGCAGCCCTGTGTGCTATGGGCGACACTGCGGCCTCTTGTGAAACAGAATTAAGGAGTCAGGATTGATCGCCCTGATACAGAGAGTCAGCCGTGCCAAGGTAACGGTTGCCGATGAAGTGACCGGCGCCATAGATAAAGGTTTGTTGGTGTTGTTGGGCGTTGAACGCCAGGATGATATGGCGGCGATGGAAAAGCTGGCCACCAAGGTGATGAATTACCGGGTGTTCAGCGATGACAACGGCAAGATGAACCTCAATCTGACTCAGGTCGGCGGGCAGTTGTTGGTGGTGTCGCAATTTACCCTGGCGGCAGATACCAGCCGCGGTCTGCGTCCCAGTTTCTCGGGTGGTGCCAGTCCGGCTCAGGCCGAAGAGCTCTATGAAGCCTTTGTGGCATTTTGTCGCAGCAAGGGGGTGACCACAGAAACCGGCCGCTTCGCTGCCGATATGCAGGTGGAACTGCTGAACGACGGGCCAGTGACCTTTAATCTGAGTGTTTGATATGTCTGAGCCATCACTGCTTAAGCAATTGGAAAACACCTGGCATGGCACCATCCCCGTCAGTGCCTTTATGGGGATCCGGCCACTGGCTTTTGATGACACAGAATTTCGTGTCGGTGCACCGCTGGCGCCCAACATCAATCTGCATCAGACCATGTTTGCCGGCAGTATCTATACCCTGTGCACTCTGTGTGGCTGGGGCATGCTCTGGCTGCAACAGCAGCGGGCCGGAGTGAGTGGTGATATAGTGCTGGCCCAGGCCGAGATCCGTTATCGGGCGCCGGTGACTGCCAATCCCGGTGAGTTGATCGAGGCCAGAGTCAGCTGGCCGGGCGTGTCACTGACGCCTTTGAGTGAAGGGCGCAGGGTCAAAGTCAGGCAGGAGGTGGAACTCTGGAGTCACGGCCTTTGCTGTGCTTCTTTCTTGGGGGTTTACGTCAGCCAGCCCAAGCAAGAGCCGACCCTGTCCTAGCTGGGATTACCTAGGCTTACAGGTTCGGTTTTAACCTTGTAAGCCCTGGATAACAACCTTTCCTTTCTAAAAAATCGAATTTAATATCAAATTTTCTCCGCTTTTTTTCTATTTTATCCATCAGTAAACTGCTCAGCATAGATTGGAGCAAAAGCTCTGACTCAAACAAATTCCTGAATCGAAGCGGAGCAATATCATGAGCAAAGTATTAGTTTTGAAATCCAGCATCCTGGGTGGTTACTCTCAGTCCGGTCTCTTGGTCGACCACCTGATCAAGCATTGGCAGGAGCAGGGTTCCAGCATCACAGTCAGGGATCTGGCGGCCGAGCCGCTGCCGGTACTGGACGGTGAAATTGCCACCGGCCTGCGCGGCGGCGAACAGCTGAGCGAGCGCCAGCAACAGGCGTTGGCCTTGTCTGATGAGCTGATCCAGGAACTGAAAGATCACGACACACTAGTAATAGCTGCGCCCATGTATAACTTCGGTATTCCGACCCAGTTGAAAAACTGGATTGACCTGATTGCCCGTGCCGGTGTGAGTTTCAGTTACACAGAAAATGGCCCTGTGGGTCTTATCACTGGTAAGCGCGCGGTAGTGATCACTACCCGAGGTGGGGTACATAAAGACTCGACCACAGACCATGTGGTGCCTTATCTGAAAACCGTGCTGGGCTTTATTGGAATTACCGAAGTGGAAACCGTCTACGGTGAAGCGCTGAACATGGGCCCGGATGCCAACGCCAAGGGTATTTCAGCAGCCAAATCTTCGCTGGCTGCCATCTCTGCCTGAGGCAAACATCTCTTCCACCATCAATCTGAACGCCAGTTGCTTGACTGATTTGGTTCTACTGCCCCGGAGGTGACTCCCCGGGGCTTTTTTGTGACGGCTTGTCCGGCTCGAGCGCCTTGCTGCAAAGGGGACAAGCGGCATTGACTCCTTCGGCGGGCCACTGCTCACGATAACGCACCCGCGCAGAGGCTTGGCCGCGATGTTGGCTTATCTGAAATCGCCCGGGCTTGCTTGTCATTATGGTTACTCAGGTTGGCAGCAGACCAACTCCTTGAAGGCGCCGCCGTTGAGCACGCAATCAAAGCCGTTGGCCCGCAGAATTTCGCAGCCCTTCTGGGCGCGCATGCCGGCACCACAATAGAGCACAAAGGGTTCCTGCTTATTCGGTTGCTGCTTTAGCCAGGTATCCAGGGTATCCAGTGGCACATTCAGCGCCTGCGGCAGGTGCCCTTCGGCATATTCGGCGGCCGAGCGGACATCCAGTACCCGAACTCCCTTGGCGATCATCTCATGGCACTGCTCAGGGCTCAGGCAGCCGTCTTGTGGATTGGCGTTGGTTTGCATTTTCAGACTCTCTATCAATTAGAAAATTTTCAATAAGGTTAATCTTATGGAATTGGAAATGCAATGGTCTGGATACTGGCCGTTTTCTCACCAGGGCTGTTTTTTGTTCTATCCTTTGGAAAAAGGAAATGATTTGAAAATAGTGTATGGACAAGAATATGCCAACAGCTCTCTGGCTGCAGGGTCACAACGCTTCTGAGCGCCTGGAGCGCATTCACGATCATCTGTTGCTCAACTACCCTTGGGTGGATCGTATCGCCTGTGCCCTGTATCACGATTCGACCGGGCTGCTAAAAACCTTTATCAACAGCACTCACAGGGGACAGGCCATAGTGGGTTATGAATATCCCATGTCCGACAGCCCGGTGCTCAGCCAATTGGCCGACACAGGGCAGT
This sequence comes from Shewanella sp. 38A_GOM-205m, assembly GCF_000518445.1. Taxonomy (NCBI): domain Bacteria; kingdom Pseudomonadati; phylum Pseudomonadota; class Gammaproteobacteria; order Alteromonadales; family Shewanellaceae; genus Shewanella; species Shewanella sp. 38A_GOM-205m. The sequence continues at coordinate 89,631 of NZ_JADP01000007.1, forward strand.
ATCGGGTGATAGACGATATCAAGGCCAATATCTTGCCGGAAAACAGCCATTCGCGTTGGTTGCTGGAGCAGGATTACAACTCCTCCTTTACCGTGCCCCTCTACGATGAACAGAGGTTTCTGGGGTTTCTGTTCTTCGATTCATACCGCGTGGCGGCCTTCGATGCCAAGGCGCAGCGCGATATGGTGCTTTATGCCAACTTGATCAACATGTCTCTGTGCGCCGAACTCAATGCAGTGCGCACTATTCTCGCCTCGGCTCAGGTGGCACGGGACTTTGCCGACCTGCGCGACTTTGAAACCGGCGCGCACCTGGATCGCATGGCGGCCTATTCGGGCCTGATCGCCGGCATAGTCGCCCCCAAATACGGCCTGAATGATGAGCAGATAGAACATATCACCCAGTTTGCGCCGCTGCATGACATAGGCAAGATAGGTATTCCGGACAAGGTGTTGTTGAAAGAGGGGCCCTTAAGCATAGACGAGCGTACTCTGATGGAGACCCATGTGGATAAGGGCGAGTGCCTGATCCGCAAGGTGCTGGGGGATTTTGGTCTGGCGCATCTGCCGGATTCGACCATCATGCTCAACATAGTGGCCTGTCATCATGAGTATCTGGATGGCAGCGGCTATCCCCGAGGTTTGAAGGGGGAAGAGGTGCCGATTGAAGCCAGAATAGTGACTGTGGCGGATATCTTCGATGCCCTCAGCAGCGAGCGGCCCTATAAGCAGGCCTGGCCACTGGACGCCTGTTTCCGTGAGTTGAGAAGTATGGTGGCCGCCGGCAAACTGGACGGCCACTGCGTCGAAGCCTTGGCGGCTTCGACTACACAGATCCTGGATATCATGGGGCGCTGCCGCGATGACAAGGCGGCCTGAAAAGAGGCCTGCAGTGCCGATGCATTCCGCTAAAGCTTTCTTGGGCTTCCTGGGGCTTTCTATGGCTAAGCTCAGTCCTGCCAGCGGCGGAAGATCAACGAAGTATTGATGCCACCAAAGGCAAAGTTATTGCTCATCACCAAGTCGGTATCCAGTGCCCGGCCTTCGGCGCGAATATAATCCAGCTCGGCGCAATCCTCGGCGACATTTTCCAGGTTGATTGTGGGTGCAAACCAGCCATCACGCATCATCATAATGCTCCACCAGGCTTCCAGTGCGCCGCAAGCGCCCAGGGTATGGCCGGTATAGCTCTTCAGCGATGAAAACGGTATCTGTTCACCAAATACTGCGGCGGTAGCCCGGCTCTCGGCGGCATCGCCGCGGTCGGTGGCCGTACCGTGGGCGTTGACATAGCCTATCTGCTGTGGCGCTATCTTGGCATCTTTGAGCGCCAGCCGAATCGCCTTTTCCATGGTGTCGGCGTTTGGTTGCGTCACATGCAGGCCGTCTGAATTGGTACCGAAACCCAGCACTTCGGCGTAGATGCGCGCGCCTCTGGCCTTGGCATGCTCCAGCTCTTCGAGCACCAGAGTGCAGGCGCCTTCGCCTATCACCAGACCGTCCCGGTCGCGATCGAACGGCCTGGGGGTCAATTCAGGAGTGTCGTTGCGGGTACTGGTGGCAAACAGGGTGTCGAACACGACCGCTTCTGTGGGGCAGAGTTCTTCGCCGCCCCCGGCCAGCATCAAATCCTGCTGGCCATACTTGATGGCTTCATAGGCATAACCTATGCCTTGGCTGCCGGACGTACAGGCGCTGCTGGTGGTTAATACCCGCCCCTTGAGGCCGAAAAATACCCCGACATTGACCGCCGTGGTATGGGCCATCATGCGGATATAGCTGGTGGCGGTGACGCCGCTCATATCGCCGTGTTTGAGCATGTCGCCAAAGGCGGTGATGGGATCTGTACTGCCGGTGGAAGAGCCGTAGGCTATGCCCATGGCGCCTGAGGCTATCAGAGGATCATGCAACAGGCCGGCATCCTCCAGCGCCATTTCACTGGCGCGGGTGGCCATCAGAGACACCCGGCCCATGGAGCGGATCTTCTTGCGCGAATAGTGTGCCGGAGTGCTGAAGCCGTTGACCGGCGCCGCCAGACGGGTGTGCAGGCCATCGAACCTGTCCCATTCATCCATGCGAACCACGGCATTTTGGCCTGCCTGCAGCCTGGCCTTGACGCTGTCCCAATCCTGGCCCAGGGCAGAAATGCCGCCCATGCCGGTAATCACCACCCTGCGGCTCATAGCATGCCTCCGTTGACCGAGATCACCTGGCGGGTGATATAACCGGCTTCGTCAGACATCAGGAAGTTGGCCAGGGCCGCTATCTCTTCAGGCTGGCCCATGCGCCGCAACGGCACCAGTTGCTGTACCAGTTCGGGGCTGAAGGCATCGACCATTTCGGTTTCGATAATCCCGGGAGCGATGCAGTTGACCGTGATCTTACGTTTGGCCAGCTCCAGTGCCAGCGCCTTGGTGGCGCCTATGATACCGGCCTTGGAGGCGCTGTAGTTCACCTGGCCACGGTTACCGGCCAAACCGGAAACCGAAGACAGCGTAATGATGCGGCCGCCCTTGCGCCGTTGGATCATCGGCATCAGTGCCGGATGGATCACATTGTAGAAACCATCGAGATTGGTGTGGATGACACAGTCCCATTCGGCCTCTGTCATCGCCGGGAAAGCCGTATCGCGGGCGATACCGGCATTGAGAACCAGGCCGTGATAGGCACCGTTGGCTTCTATGTCGGCCTCAATGACTTGGCGGCAGGTCTGGCGCTCGGCGACATCGAACTGCAGCAGGCTGACCTTGACGCCCAAGGCTTGGATTTCGGCGGCGCTGGCCTCGGCGGCGGCTTGATTGGCATGAAAGTGCAGGGCGATATCAAAGCCGGACTGCGCCAGGCGCAGGGCGATAGCCTTGCCTATGCCGCGGCTGGAACCTGTGACCAAAACTCTCTGTGTCATGCGGAATCTCCCTGCATCGCCTCCAGACTACCGGCAATATAGGCTTGGGTGTCCTGGGGCTGAAAAACGTTTACATTGGCGCTGGCGATCTCTGTGTCGCCATCAAAGATGCGGCAGTCGAACACTGCCAGTCCCGTGTCTTCCTGATAGAGGCGCTGCACCTGGGTCAGGTACTCGCGTCCGGGCAGGAATCCCGGGGTATGCATGCTGAGCTTACGGCTGCCCAGCAAAAAACCGACCCGGATAATATCACCGCGGGCCTCGGCTTCCACTCCGGCCAGTGCTGCTATGCTCTGGGCCATATATTCTATGCCGACATAATTGGGCACCAGAGCCCGGGCGTCATCGAAATAGGGGCTCTGCTCACTAATCTTTACCTTGGTCAGCAGTCTGTCTTGGCTGTGCTCGACCACGGCGTCTATCAGTATCATGGGCGCCCTGTGGGGCAGAAAATCGGCGATATCACGCTCGGTTAAAGGCTGGGTCATTCCGGGGCTCCACGGCTGAAGATCAGGCTGGCGTTGCTGCCGCCAAAGGCGAAGGAGTTACTCATCAGGTGATTCAGTGAGTGGCGACTGCCCTGTTTGACCAGCGGCAGTGCGGGATCATTGCCGTCCTGCTCACCGTCCCACAGGTGCGGCGGCAGTTGCCCATCAGGGTTGAGGGGCGACAACAGCAGCCAGCAGAATACCGCTTCCAATGCCCCGGCGGCGCCCAGTGCGTGGCCGGTCAAGGGCTTGGTGGAACTGCAAGGCGGCAGTGCTTCGGCAAATACCGAGTGCATGGCGCGGCTTTCCATGGCGTCATTCTTGGGGGTGGCAGTGCCGTGCAGATTGACATAGTCGATGTCATCAGGCGTCAGCCCCGCCTGCTTGAGTGCCATCTCCATGGCGGCAATTGCGCCGCAGCCCTCGGGATGGGGCGCCGAGATATGGTGGGCATCGGCCGACTCGCCGACACCGGACAGCAGCACCTGGCCGCTTCCTCTCTCCAGGGTAAACAGCGCCGCGCCTTCACCTATGTTGATGCCGTCGCGGTTGGCGCTGAATGGATTGCAGTGCCCCTTGGAGACAGACTCCAGTGCATCGAAGCCGTTGAGGGTCAATTGGCACAGGCTGTCGACCCCGCCGACTATCACCATGTCGCACAGCCCGGCATCCAACAGCCGTTTACCGGCGGCAAACACCTTGGCGCTGGAGGAACAGGCCGTCGACAGTGTGTAACAGGGACCGCTCAGCTTGAACCAGGCTTGCAGGAAGCGACTGGTGCCCCCCAACTCCTGCTGAAAATAGTGGTAATCCGAAGGGAAATGACCGTGGCGATTGCGGTACTCCAGTGCCTCTTCGCCCTTGGAGATCCCTGAGGTGCTGGTGCCTATGACAACCGCGATGCGTTCCTTGCCATATTTGGCCTTGGCGGCTTCCACCGCCGGAGTAATTTGCAGCGCGGCGCACAGCAACAGAGCGTTGTTACGACAGTCATAGTCGGCAAACTCGGCGGGAATGGCTGGTAACTCGGTGTTCACTACCCCGACTATGGCCGGCCGTTCAAACAACAGGTTGTCGCGGCTGACCATGCCGCGGCTGTCACCGGCGAGCAAGGCGTTAAGCACCTCGTCGGCCCGGTTGCCGAGAGGGGTACAAAAACCCGCATGATTTATGGCTGTAGTTGTCATATCTCTATTTTGGGATCCGGCCCTGTATCCATTACAGGGGCTTAATGTTCAGTTTTAAATCGGCCTGCGGCATGTTCATGGCCACTTCCGCATGCCAGATGTCGGGGCTGGAGTAACTTATCCGCATCAGCTCGCGATTGTCATTGCTCAGCAATACCCGGCACAGGACGGCGGCGCAATCTTCCAGTTTCACCCTGGCGCCATCCAGATAAGCGTTCAGCTTTTCCTCCGGCCAATAGATGAGCTGCAGCAAGGCCAGCAGATATTCTGCTTTAAACTCATTGCCGAGCAGCACACTCTGCTCGCTGGTCAGTGTATGTCCATCGTAGATCAAGGTAAACAGTGCTTGGCCCAGAGGTGCCAGCCCCACCACAGTCATCTGCTGCGGCTGCAGTTCCAGTTGGCTGATAAGCTCATGGCTCTGCTCCCCTCGTTGCAGCCGCACCTGCTGGCTGAGACTGAGCGTTTGCTCCAAAGTTTGAGCTTGAACCGAGCCACTGCCCTGAGGCTCATCTGGCTGCTTTGAGTCTTTGGCAGCCTTGGTATCAGAGGTTTGTCCCTTGGGCGCGGCCTGGTTCAGCGGCAGCGGCGCCAGACAATAACTGACATCCTTTGCCAGGGCAACGCAGGTTTGGCGATACAATAGCTGGCTGCAGCCACTCAGGCCAACCAGCACAGTGGCAAACAGCAGCAAGCGGGTGACAGCGGCTGTCATAAGGCTTCCTCGACAGCGTCGCGGCAGAGGTTCACCACCAGATCCAATCTGCGCCGGGATTCACTGACAAAGGGGTTGTTGCTGTCCCAGGCGTAGCCCGCCAGGATAGAGCAGATCATCTGTTTTATTTTCGGATTGGCGTCTTCAAAGAAGATCACTTCCTGGAATCTGCCGTCATACCAGGCTTCCACATAGGTACGGAAGGTGTTGACCCCCAGCATCAAGGGATCGGCATAATCCTGCTGCCAGTCTACCGCTTCCCCCTTGAGCTGGCGTACCAGACAGTCGCAGGCCAGGCTGGCCGAGTGCATGGCTATGGTCACCCCGGAGGAGAATACCGGGTCGAGAAACTCACCGGCATTGCCCAGCAGGGCAAACTTGTTGCTGGCCAGGGTGCTGACATTGGCCGAATAGCCCTTCAAGGTGGCACAGTCGCGGATCACTCTGGCGTCCTTAAGCAGCGCCTCCAGCCCTGGCTCTTCATTGACTATGGTGCGCAGTTGCTGCTCCAGGCTGCCTTCGAGTCTTGCCAGCAGGTGCGGTTCGGCCACCACCCCCAGCGAACAGGTGCCGTTACTGAAGGGGATCAACCAATACCAGATATCCTTGTTGCGCGGATGCACGCTGATAAGGATCTTGTTACGGTCAAACTCCGGGTCGCTGATATTGTCCTCAATATGGGTAAAGATGGCTGAGCGGGCCGGCAGGCTGGAGGGGCATTCCAGCTGCAGCAATCTTGGCAACACCCGGCCAAAGCCGCTGGCATCCAGCAGATATTTGGCCAGCACTGAATAGACTCGTCCATTTTCGTCTGCCACTGTCAGCCGTGGCTCTGCGCTGAGATCCACCGCGGTGACCGTCTGGCCATAACGTATTTCTACCCCTTGGGTACTGGCGGTGTCGGCCAGCAGTTTGTCGAACTGGCCTCGGGGAACCTGAAAAGTGGTGCCGGGGCCCGGGGTAAACTTGTCACTGAAATCAAAGGTGGTGTAGCGGCCGTTGCGTCGAAAGGCGGCGCCGTTTTTAAACTGAAACCCCGCCTCGGCTACGGCTTCTGTCATCCCAGCTTGCTCCAGCACTGTCATGCAGCAGGGCAGCAGACTCTCTCCGATGGAAAAGCGTGGAAATTGGGCCCGCTCCAGCACCAGGGCATCTACTCCTTGTTGTTTCAGCAGGCTGGCCGCGACCGAGCCGGATGGCCCGGCACCGATAATTACTACATCGACTTGTTCCACGGCATTGGCAGTGTTCACTTTGCATTCCTTGTAAGAGTTGAGGTTAGGGGAGCGAGTAACAGGGTAAAACCTATGCCCAACGCCAGGGTTATACCAAAGGCGGCAATGGCATAGGTGTCACTCAAAGCCAGCAGGCCAAAGGCCAGCAGGGTGGAGGCGGCAGACATCAGCACCGCCAACATCACGCCTCTGGGATGCTGTTTGGCTTCGGCAAAAAACAGGCTGTAGTCCACGCCTATACCGAACACCAACACCAGTGCCAGGGCATGAAACAGGGTCAAGCCGCTGCCGAGCCAGCCAAGGGCACCCAGAGTCAGAATCGCTGCTAGAGTCGGCACCAGCGCCACCCAAAGGCCGCGGCGCAAACCAAAGCGCCAGCTGAAAATCACCGCCGCCAACATCAGTGCCAGCGCCAGCATCAGCAGGGTCAACTGACGGTATTTGGCCATCAGCGCCGAGATATCGGCGACCTTGTCGACCAACTGCACGCCCGGGTGGCTGCTTGCCAGCTGCTTGAGGGCGTCGAGATCGTGGATGCCACCGAGCAGCACTATGGCGGCGTGAGCCGATATTCCGTCAGTGGGGGCGAGGTAGAGGTCACTCAGCCCTGAGGATTTAGCCCCTTCACTGGCGAGCCAGTCTGTGGCCGAGAGCGGTTGGAATTCGGCCCATTGCCTCGAGAGCGGCCCGGCCAACTCGGCATTCAGCCCCAGGGTGTCCAAAACCTTGTCTGTTTGGCGATAGATAAGCCCCTGCAACTGATGATCTTGCTGCTGGCGTTTGATGCTCGGCAAATAGCAGGCGATATTCACGCTGTTGCCGAGTTTGCCTTCCGCAATCAAACGCTCGAGCCCGGGCGCCAGCTGTTCGAGACGCTGCAGCATCTCCTCGGCGCTGTCACCCCGGACCAGCAGGAACTGATTGTCCGTGCCGCCACTCAGCAGTTGCCTGAGAGCATTTTCCGTCTCGCTGACCGCTGGTGGGCTGCTCTGCAGCGCCCGGATATCATCGTTGGCCTTGAGGTCAATGCCGCCAAACAGCAGCAGTAACCCCAGTGGCACCAGGATTAACAGACTGCTGCGCCGACCGAGAGCTTGCCAGAGATTCAGCAAGCGTCCAGCCAGCGCCAGGCGGCTATCTCCGGCAAGCAAAGGGCTGGCGGCTATGGCCGGGTAAGCCAGCAGCAGTGTCAGCCAGGTGAAAATCAGCCCGCTGGCACAGAACACGGCCACTTGTTGCATGCCGGGAAAAGGCGCCAGGCCTATGCCCAGGTAAGCGCCGACACTGGTGATCAAGGCCAGGGTCACGGCCGGGAATATCAGGCCAATCACCTGCCTGGGAGAAGCCTTGGGATGTTGCAAGCGCTCGCAGTAGAAGTGAAAGCTGTAGTCGATGGCGATTCCGATAAGGCTGGTGCCGAACACCAGCGTCAGCAGATGCAGTTCGCCAAACAGTGTCAGGGTCGTGACTGTCGCCGCCAGAAATCCACTGCCCAGGGTGAGCAGTGCCACCGTCAGCGGCATCAAGGAGCGAAACGCCAGCAGCACCAGCAGGATCACTCCAAGCAGGGAGACTAATCCGATACGGTTGATCTCGCTCTTGGCCGATTCTGTGGCGGCCGCGGCATGAAACAGGGCGCCGGCCTTGAGCACTCGAATATCTTGCGGCAGAGGCGCCAAGGCCTGCTCCAGTGCCTTGAGCTGGGTTGCCTGTTGCTGCGGGTTAAAGGCGCTGCCTATGCCCTCGGCCATCACTATGGCTGCATACTGGCCCTGCGGCGTTGGCGCCAACAGTATGCCCTCTGCCTGGGTGAGACTGCGGCCCTCGGCCAGCGACTTGAGCCAGTCGGGGAACAGCAACAGCGGATCTTCGGCAATCAGGTCGCTGCCGGCGGCGCCAAAGGCGCTATAGAGCTGTTGCTGCGCGTTTTGAATCAAAGGCGTTAATTCACCGCTAGCGAGTTGCTGCCTCTGGCTGTCACTGAGCAGCCCCATGCGATAGGGGAAATAGAAACGCCCCAGGGCGCTGAAGCTGTCGGCCTCGGCGCTGCGCACTCTCTTAAAGGCGCCTTGCTCCTTTTCCAGCGCACTTTGCAGCTGTTTGCCGGCGTCGATCGCCTGAGGCTTATCCTTGGCAATCAGGCCGATATACACTTGATTGCCCAGTTTCTGCTCCATGCGTTTCAGCGCCGCTTCGGCGAGCGGATCTTCCTGTACCTTGGGCAGCATGGCGAGAATATCGCTCTGAATACGGCCGCCCTGTTGCCACTGCCAGACGCCAAGCAGAATAAGCAGCGTCAGCAGCCCCAGCCACAACAGCAGGCCAACCGGCGCCGAGAGCCAGGGACGAGCGGGTTCAGGGCGAGGCGACATCAGGGGGTCACCTCGGGAAAGAAGCGAGCGCGCTCGCTGTCATTGAGTGGGGATTTATCCAGTTCAGAGAAGAATATCTGGCTGATATCGCCGTTCTTGGCCAGCAGGGTCAGAGATTCGAGATCCTGATTGCCTTCGAGCACCATTTGCGGCAGCAGAGCTGCCATTGTCTGCTCCTTGGCCTTGAGTCCCAGTTGCCAATGACCCGCTTGGTCATTGAGCAGATAGAGTTCAAACCCTTGGCTCAATGCCTGAATATCACCGGAGAGCAGGGATTGCATCATGCGCGGCAGCATTTCAGCCAAGGCCGCCGGGCCGGCATCGGCCTTGGTGACACTGAGTTTGCCCTGGCTGTCCTGCTGGATAAGCTCGCCCTGTTTCAGCAGCAAGAGGTTGCCAAAGGGAGTCTGCTGTTGCCAGAGCATGCCCAGTTCTCGCTGAAACAGAAATTCGCCGCTGCTGCGAAGTGGTTGTTTCAGCACCCTGAGCCAGCGTACTTGCTCAAACTGGCCTCGGCTGCTGTCGCTGAGGGCCATCTTAGTGCTTAACTGTTGCAGAGCCTGCTCTGTGGCCGGGTTGGCAAAGAGTTTGTCGAATGCCTGTGCCTCCGGCCTGATTTTTCCCTTGGCTTCGGCGGCCAGCACTGCCACCGGCTCTGTCTGAGTGTTATCAGCCGCCACTTTTCCCAATGCCATATTGGCCGGCGCCACTTCTCCCAATACCATAGTGGCTGGCGCCACTTCCCCTAAAGCCATGTTGCTGCAAGCGGCTCCAAACCAAACCAGTCCCAGCAGCCCAAGCAGTAAGGCGGGCTGCCGAGTGAGCCGAAAGCCGAAGGCTGAAGGTTTCATGGCTTGGCCTCGGTAGCCCCGATAAAGGGCGCCAGGCGCTCGCGGAACACCGGCGGGGTCACCAAGCACAGTTCCTGAGTCTGCATATCCACTGCGGCCTGTATGGTGTAGCCCTTGGTGAGGCGCTCACCGCTGGCGGCGTCGCAAATCTGGTAGTTAATCTTCAGTCGATTTTCCCACTCAACCAAGGCGGCACTCACCCGGATCTTCTGCTCGAAACGGCTGGGTTTGACGTATTTCAGCTGCAGATCCACTATCGGCCAGGCGTAACCTGACTCCTGCATTCGGCTGTAGCCGTAGTCGAACCTGTCCAGCAGCTTGCAGCGGGCTATCTCAAAATAACGCAGATAGTTACCGTGCCAGGTAATGCCCATGGAGTCGACATCGTGGAAGGGGATCTCCAGCTCTATTTCAGTGCTGAGGATGGCTTTCATCGGCACACCTCCCACTCCCCGGCTTGGATCTTGGCCAGGGTTTGCCGCAACAAGGCTTCCAGCGGCCTGTCTTCAATCAAGAGTTCAAAGTCGGCTTCCAGCTGCGCCAGGGTGGTAGCTACTGACTCGGTCAGCGACTCACGTTCCAGTTCACCGGCGAGCAGGCGCAGGCGGATCCCCTGACTCATGGCCAGCAGTGCGGCAGCGGCCACCTGCTCGGTCAGTTCCAGCACCCGCAGGGCGTCACGGGCGGCAATGGTGCCCATGCTGACCTTGTCCTGGTTGTGACACTCGGTAGAGCGCGAGAACACGCTGGCGGGCATAGTGTGTTTCAGTGCCTCGGCGGTCCAGGCCGAGCAACCTATCTGCACTGCCTTGAAACCGTGGTTGATGGGGCTGCGCTCGCCCTGGCTGGCCGACAGGTTGGCCGGCAGGCCGTTGTTGAATTTGGGATCCATCACCAGAGCCATCTGCCTGTCCAGCAGATCCGCCAAATTGGCCACCGCATTCTTGAGGCTGTCCATGGCAAAGGCGATATGGCCGCCATAGAAGTGGCCACCGTGGAGAATATGTTCCCCCTCGCCGTCCACTATCGGGTTGTCGTTGGCGCTGTTGAGCTCGGTCTCGATAAATTGGCGCATAAAGGGCAGGGCATCGGCCAAGACCCCGATAATGTGCGGCGCACAGCGAATCGAATATCTGTCCTGCAGTCTATCTGAGTTACGTGGGTGCTCGTGGTGGTTGAGGTCTTCACGGATCCAGGCCGCGACCTGGTTCTGCCCCGGGTGCGGCTTGGCGGCAAACAGTATCTCGTCGAAATGGTTGGAGTTGCCCTTGAGTGTCAGTGAGGCCATGGCGGTAATGCGGGCGCACAGGCGGCTCAGGTACTCGGCCCTGTCATAGGCCAGACAAGCCAGCGCCGTCATCACGGCGGTGCCGTTCATCAGTGCCAGGCCCTCTTTGGGCCTGAGCTTGAGGGCGCTGATCCCAAGTTCGGCGTAGACCTCGCTGGTGGCGCGGCGCTGTCCTTGATAGAAGACCTCCCGCTCGCCAACCAGTACGGCGGCCAGATAAGACAGTGGCGTGAGATCGCCGCTGGCACCCACAGAGCCTTCCTCCGGGATCACCGGCACTATGTTGAGATTCAGCAGCAGGGCTATACGCTCCAGCAGCTCATAGCTGACACCGGACTTACCCACGGCCAGTGAGTTGAGGCGACAGGCCATCACGGCTCTGGCCTGGGGGATCTCCAGCACCTTGCCCATGCCGCAACCATGAAAGCGCGACAGATGCAGCGGCAATTCGTGTACCAGATCCGGGCCGACATTGACGGTACAGGAGTCGCCGTAGCCTGTGGTGACCCCATAGACCACGCCTTCTTCATGAAGCAGGCTGTCGATAAAGCGGGCGCCGCGCTGGATATAGTCACGGTACTCTGCACTGGCGTTGAGGGTCACCGGCGCCCCTTTGGCAATGGCGACCACCTGTTCCAGTGTCAGTGATGTTTGGCCGAAGCCGACCGTCTTGGTGGCCTTAACTGTTGCGCTCATGAGTTGTCCTTGGGGCGGTCAGCAACTTGGTCCTGCCGCCAAAAATCGAAAAAGTTAAACCACTGCAGTGGTGCCTTGCGGGCAAAATGTTCCAGCCGCCGGGCATAGAGGCCTGCTGCCTGTTGCAGTCGCTGCTGCCGCTCGGCTCTCGGGCCTTTGAGACTCTGCTCGAAGGGCTCGAGCCAGACCTTATAGCCCTGCTGTTCCCGCAGGCAGAACATGGTGTAGATGGGGCAGTCCAGCAGACCGGCCAGAATAAAGGGACCCTGGGGGAAGGGCGCCATCTCGCCGAGAAATGGCACTTTCACCGTGCGACCCGGGCTGTGGCTGGAGGTGCGATCGGCGGCTATCACCACCAATTCACCGGCCTCGACCTTGCTTTGCAGCAACATGGAGGTGGCCGGATTGAGTTCGGTGACCTGGAGTAAGTTGAGTTCACTGTCCGGGTTCAGCTGCTTGAGCACCCGGTTGAAGTTTTCGGCATTGCGGGTCATCACCATCACATTGACCTTCACCTTGCGCTGGTGAATGGAGATGGCGCGGCACAGCTCGATATTGCCAAGGTGGGACACCAGCAACACGGCTCCCTGGCCGCTTTGCAACTGCTCGGCCAACTGCTGACGGTCGCTGAACTCCACCTGTTGCAAACGAATGCGATCGCACCAGGCATCGATGCGATCCAGCGCGGCATTGCCGAAGGCGAAGAAGTGGCGCAGGCTGTCGCGCCAAGTCACCGGCTGGCTGAGACTCGGGTGCTGTGGCTCCTGTGCCTGTACCCGCTTTAGAAACGCTTGTGACGCCTCGCGGGCCTGTCGCCCCGTGATAAAGAAATAACAGATCACCGGGTACATGATTGCCCGTGCCAGCCAGTGGCCGCCGAAACGATAGCTTTCGGCCAGCAGCTTGATACCCCAGTAGCTGCCTCGCTCCTTGACGTTGGACCAATGAGCGCCTTGGGGGTTGCCTTGTGCCGCTTGGGTTGGCCCCAGTTTCTGCCCCTTGAGCTTGCGCCACAGCATGGAGAAAAACAGCCTGGTGTGCAGCTTGCTGATCCTTACATTGTCGGCCAGCCCCTGAAAATGGCTGCTGCCGTCTTCCGGGTAGATCACCTTGGTGGGAATATGTTCTATGGCAACACCGCGCCAGTAGAGACGCACCATGACTTCGATATCAAAATCCATCCGCTCGCCGAGGGCTTCGCTGCGAAGCAGGGCCTCGGTGGCCGCCAGTGGATAGATTCGAAAGCCGCACATGGAATCGCGGATATCCAGGCTCAGGGTCTCGACCCAGACCCAAAAATGGGTCAGGTAACGGCCGTAGAGCCGACCCTTGGGCACGGAATCATCATATTGCGGCAGGCCGGAGATCAGCGCCTTGGGGTTGAGCTGTGCTCTGGCTATCAGCGCCGGAATATCTTCCAGATTATGTTGGCCGTCGGCGTCCACCTGTAGGCCATGGGAAAAACCCGCGGCCCAGGCGGCGCGCAGGCCTGTCATCACGGCGGCGCCCTTGCCGCGGTTGTATGGGTGATGCAGCAGGCTGACCCAGTCGCTGTGTTGTTCGGCCAACTGTTGCAACAGATAGCGGGTCTCATCGTCGCTGCCGTCGTTGATCAAAAAGCAGGGCAGCCCCAGCGGTTTGAGGGCTTCCAGCGTCGCAGCGATATGGCCCCTGTGGTTGTAATTGGGGATGATCAGCGCCAGCTTCATTGCTTGGCCTCTGTTTTGAAGGCGATACGGCCCGAGCCGAACTTCTGTTCGCCGTCGCTGTAACTGAAGCTCAGTTTGCCCTTGGCGGGGTTATTGCTGATGCTGAGGGTGACTTGCATATTTGGCAACAGCAGTTGCTGAAACTTGAGCACCTCGAGTACCGCGACTTCGGCATCATAGCCGAATGCCTGGCTGCCGAGACGCACGGCCCAGTCCAGTTGAGTCACGCCGGGCAATACTGGCTGGCCGGGAAAGTGGCCGGCAAACATAGGCAGCTCGGCCGGAATGCTCAGGCGCCAACTGGCTTCATTGTCCTGATGCCGGTGTTGAACAATGGGCGGAAGAACAGACTTAATCATGATCAAACAGCTCAAGAATATCGTTTTTGAGCAACTTGCCCTGGGCGTTGAGCGGCAGCTGCTGTGGATAGCGCCAGCGCCTTGGCAGAGTCACACGTTCAAATTGGCTCAGCAGATGGGCCTTGAGGGCGTTGTTGATGCTGAGTTTGCCCTCGGCTTCCAGCTGTGCCTTGCCGGCGGTGGAAAGCTCTACCGCCGCGCCCAGTTGTACTCTGGGGTTTTCCAGCAGCACCAGATGCGATTGGGTCACCCAGGGATGGGCGTTGAGCAAGGTTTCCATCTGCACCAGAGACAGGCGCTTTTCCTCTATCTTGACGATGCGGTCCAAACGGCCTTCGAGGCAGAACTGGCCTTCGCCCAGCAGCCGAACCTTGTCTTCACAGCGGTATTGGCCGTCGTCTTCGAGATAGGGCGAGCGCAGCAGCAAAGCGCCGTCGCTGTCATTGCTCAGCTCCATGGGGGCAAAGGCCTGCCAGGGCGTGTCGCTGCTCTGTTGGCGCCGATAACCTATGCCGCCGGTTTCCGTGCTGCCGTAGACCTCGATTGGCAGGCTACCGTAGCAGCGCTTGACCCCTTGGGCGGCTTCCAGGCTCAGGGGCCCTCCGGAGCTGAAGATCAGGCTGGGAGTGTGCAGCTGGCGTTCATGCTCCAGCGCATCCGGCAGCCTCGACAGCTGCGCCGGGCTGCTGATCAGGCACAGGTTGGGAAACAGGGCGGTGTAGTAACTCAGGGTTTCCGGGTATTCCACCAGATCGCTGAGGAAGGGGCGACTGGCCGCCAGTGGCCAGAGAATCTTAAACAGCAAGCCATAGATATGCTGGTGGCTGACGGTGGCAATCACGCTGCAGTGTGGCAGGTGAGCGGCGAAGGTCTGCTCCAACACACTGACTTCTGCATCCAGTTGCTGCAGACGCTTGCGAACCGCCTTGGGTTGGCCGCTGGAGCCTGAGGTGAACAGCAGCAGTTCGCCGAACTCATCCCCCTCGGCCATCTGCGGCCAGGGCGAGTGGGGCAGTGACAGCTCTTTTTTCAGCTCGAACCAGATCTTGCCCTCACACAGGGGGCGGTCTGACACTATGGCATCAAACTCCTGGGTCAGTTCGCTGAGAGTACCCGGCTGAGTGTTGGCCGGCAGTATGATCTGCTTGCCCGACAACAGGGCGGCGCAGAGGCCAACGGCGAACAGATCGCTGCTGTCGCAGGCCAATAGCCAACGCTTTTCCGGCCGGGCTTGCAGGCGCTGATGCAGATGATAGACCTGGGTGGCGAACAGTGAACCCGTGACTATGTCATGGTGGTTAAAACTGATCAGTTGTTGCCCTGCTGGGCCTTGGGTAAGCCAGGTTTTCAATAACTCTGTCATAACTGTCCCTTTATGATCGCTTCAGACAAAAGTGGCGATAGAGCCATTCTCCGCCACCGAGCAGCCCCATCAGCAGATAGGCTATCAGGCCGTTGTACAGGGTCCAGGTCTCCAGGCTGGTAAACAGCGTCGTATAAGCCGCCATGCCGCCGTTGAAGACAAACAGACCACACCAGAGTTGTGTGACCCTCACCAGGTAGGGCCTGGCTTCCTCGGGCAGATCCGGCTCGGCCAACCTGGCCAGACGTTCCACCATGCTGGGACCTTTAAGCAGCGAAGAGGCAAACAGCACCAGCATGCAGGCATTGACCAGCACAGGGTAGTACAGCAGCCAGTCCTGACGCTTGGCGAGCAGGCTGCCGAGCGCCAGCAGTAACCCCAGAACGACCGGAGCGGCCAGCGCCTTGAGCTTTTGCTTCCCCAGCAGCAACCTGGCACCGAGCAAGGCCGCCAGCAAGAGTGCCAGGCCATTGCCCGGCAGATAGTTCAGCCCCAGATATACCGCCAGGGGATATCCCAGCAGCAACAGGGCCGTGACTGTCTGAGCCAGGGCGCGCATCAGTCTTTAACCAGTCCCTCGATGGCGTTAACCACGTCGTTGATCGTCCGTACCGACTTGAATTCATCGGGCTGGATCTTTTTGCCGGTCAGCTGTTGCAGTTTGATCACCAGATCCACCGCATCTATGCTGTCCAGATCCAACTCTTCATAGAGGGAAGCCTCAGGGGTTATCGCCTCGGCATCCACTTCAAACTCATCGACCAGGATCTTGCTCAGCATTTCCAATATCTGTTCACGGCTTTGCATGAGCACCTCCTACGCGCGCTGGGATTCGATAAACGCGGCAAGGCTGGCCACACTGTAAAAGTGAGCCTTGGTTGCCTCTGAGTTGGCTTCTATCTTGACGTCGAACTGCTTCTTGATCGCCAAGCCCAGCTCAAGTGCATCGATGGAATCCAGTCCCAACCCCTCACCGAACAGCGGTGCTTCGGTATCTATATCGTCGATACTGATATCCTCAAGATCGAGGCAATCTATGATTAGCTGTTTAATTTCGTTATGTAAGCTCATAATTTATATCTAATTGTTGTTTGTAATAGGTTTCCAGATCTCTGGTGAGTTGGCGTGCCATCCGGGCATCGCCACCGCTTTCGGCATCATATCTCAGATGCGCTATGCTTGCCCCGGTTTCCACTTGCATCTGTATGGTGCGTCTCGGGATTTCGTACCAGGGGTCCTGTTTGGTGAGTCCGGGATGAACCACCCTGAGTACCACTGGCAGAATATCGGCCCCGGTGCGCAGGGCGATATTGGCCGAACCGCGGGCAAAGGGATTGATCGCCGCGCCTTTTACCGTGCGGGTGCCCTCGGGAAAGATGATCAGATTGGTGCCTCTGGCCAACACTTCACGGCAGTCCTGTAGCAGCAGATCGGCGCCGCGGTTGGGAATATAGCCCGCGGCGGAGACGACTCCGCGCAGAAAAGGGTTACGCCACAGCCCCTGTTTTACTATGCAGCCGGCATTGGGCATCAGGCTGATTAACACCACTACATCTATGAGGGTGGGGTGATTGGCAATCACCACCATGCCTTTGGCCTGCTGTAATCGCTGCAGATTGACTGTGCTGACCCTGACCACGCCGGCCCAGGTCAGCATATGCACAAAGCCGCGGAACATGTAGTGCACCGCTTTTTGTACTCTTTGAATGCGCACATCGCGCTCGCCTGGCCAGAACCTCAGCACAGGTAAAATGGTCAAGGAGCTCAGCAAGCCGCCAAGGCCGAAGGCGATATAACAGCTGATGCCGGCGAGCCAACGGGGAAAATAGCCGATACCGGTTGCCGGGGCTGTCATAGCGGCTCCCTTGAGGGTTCCAGCTGCCAATGCCAATGGGCCAGTTGCCCCTGGATTGCCGTGCCGTTTGCCAGTGCCTGCAGCAGGGCGCCGAAGCTCAGCGGCTGCCCGGCGCCGGTCTGCTGGCTCAGGGTAACTCGGGCGATGCCGGTAACCTTGGCCGGGGCCAGCTGCAGAGACAAGGCCAGCGGCAGTTCCATCTCTTGGGTAAATTCATCATAGACGGGCGGCACAGGGTCATCGCCGAACACCAATAGCAGGGGGCTGGGGTCCTCGGCCAACTGGGCCCAGGCTTCCAACATGGCTTGGGAGAGGGTATCTGTGCCCGCCGCCACTGAAGTGGAAGCGCCAGTATTACCCGTGACTATGCCAAACAGACCGCTGGCGGTGTTGTGAACCGATTGGCTGAAACCCATGGGGGAGAGTGGCTGCCTGGCAATAATATCCTGCAGCAGTTCTATGGTGCGATTGAGTTCGCCATGGCGCGAGGCAAATACGCTGCGGCATTGGCTGGGGGCTTCAGCCTGAAAGGCGGCTTCCAGCATCATTTTGCTCAGGCGGCTGAAACGGCGCCGCTGCATGGCGGCAACCTGAGGTAACTTGGGGGCAATGCGATCGCTGTCATCAAGGGCGCAGTTGCTACTTTGCCACTGCTGCCAATCTTGCTGCTGTTGATACTCCGGGGACCAGGCTCCCCAGGAGAGAATACTGAACGCTAGTTGCACTGCTTTGCCTCTGACACAGATCTTTGTTGCTATCCCTTACGGGTCGTGAGGGAGTGAATCTGTCGGGTCGGAATGCGACCGCCGTACCGATTGCCCGTTCCCTCTGAAACACCGGTACAAAGGGCCATATTCTACACTGAAAGTACGGGTTTTAAGAAGGGGTTTAGGTTACAGCTAAAGATCAGTTACAACTTTTCGCTAACAAGGGAATCACCCGGCGGGCGCCGGGTGATTCAGATGCCGCTCAGTTGCTCAGCTGGCTCTGCAGCCGCCGCAGTACCGTCTTGATCTTACGGGTGTTGTCGGGACCCATACGTACCAGCATTTTCTGCGCGTTGGGCAGGGCTTCCAGTTTGGGATCGACAAACTTGTAGTTCACGCTGATGGCGTACAGCTCGATAGGATCTTCTATCACTGGGGTTGCCAACAGCACCTTGATGGCTTGTTGCATCCGCTCATCGAATTTGAGGTTGGGATAACCCAGCTCATCGAAGGCCTGCTCCAGCAGCGGCGACAACTGACGATAGGTGTTGAGCAACTGCTCGTCGTTGAGGCCGGTGAGAAAGTCGGCGTAAAGGTCGTATCTGTGATAGCTATCCGGATCCAGATAGGTCTTGTTGGAGATTTCAGATACTGTGAAGGTGTCGCTCGGACCTTTCATCGGACTGGTTTTACGGGCCAGTTCGCCTTGGGCAAGGTTATCGACAAACACCACGAACTGGCGTACCAGATCTTGTTCAACCAGCAGTGGCTCTATCTTCATGCCATCAGCCATTGCCACGGCCTTTTCATGAACATATTCATCACTTTCGGCCAGTGAAGGCAGAGGTTGTTCCGGCTCGACTTCGGGCTGAACCACTTCAGGTTCTGGCTCGGGTACGGTTTCAGGTTCAGGCACCTGGACTTGGGTTTGCAGCGGTTCGCTGGGAGCGGGTTCGGGGAGTTCAACCTGGGTGGGCTCTGCTGCTTGCTGCGGCTCTTGTTCGCCGCTGAAATAGTAGTAGGCTCCTCCTGCAATCAGCAATACCAACACCAATAGGATGATAGCAATGCCACTGTTGCCAGAGGACTTTTCCTGCGGCGCGATTCTATCTTCTTGATTGACTTGCATTGGATTTCCTTTCATTGATACCTGTGAGGCAGCGCCTCTCCCATTCTGCAAATATTGGCCATCTTGTCCAGCGTTCGGCCGCCTGGCAGCAGGATTTATTTGTGAAATATTGCCAGTAGAGCAGATCCTGTGGTGATTGACTTGAACCCCGGCTGAACTCTCGGCAACTTTGTGACGTTTTTAGCGCACTAGGCCTGAACATACTGCTGCCGGTCGCCCAGCCAACGCTGAATGATGGCATCGACATTCTCCGGTGCCTGGCTCATCACGTGGCGAGCCAGTTTCTGGATGTGGGGAATAAGCGCCTGATCCCGTACCAGATCGGCCACCTTCATATCGGCTATACCTGTCTGGCGGGTGCCCAACACTTCACCCGGGCCGCGGATCTCCAGATCTTTTTGGGCAATGACAAAGCCGTCGTTGCTCTGACGCAATACTCCAAGCCGTTTGGTAGCCGTGTGTGACAGCGGTGCCTTATACAGCAGGACGCAGTGGCTGGCCACGGCGCCGCGACCGACCCGGCCGCGCAACTGGTGCAGCTGTGCCAGCCCGAGCCGTTCCGGGTTTTCGATGATCATCAGACTGGCGTTGGGCACATCGACCCCCACTTCAATGACAGTGGTGGCCACCAACAACTTGAGTTCGCCGCGTTTGAAGCTGTCCATGACTTGTTGTTTTTCGGCGCTCTTCATACGGCCATGTACCAGGCCTATGCTCAGCTCCGGCAGGGCGGCACGCAGTTCTTCGCAGGTGTCTTCGGCCGCCTGGCATTCGAGCACCTCTGATTCCTCGATAAGGGTGCAGACCCAGTAGGCCTGGCGACCGTCATTGAGCGCCGCCTGACGTACCCTGTCGATCACCTCCTGACGCCGACTGTCACTGATGGCCACTGTGGTGACCGGGGTACGCCCAGGTGGCAACTCGTCGATGATGGAGGTATCCAAATCCGCATAGGCTGTCATCGCCAGGGTGCGGGGAATAGGGGTCGCCGTCATGATCAACTGGTGGGGATGAAAACCCTGGCTGATGCCTTTCTCTCTCAGCCCCAGGCGCTGATGCACGCCGAATCTGTGTTGCTCATCTATGATGATCAACGCCAGCTTGTGAAACTGTACCTGCTCTTGAAAGATGGCGTGGGTGCCTATCACCATGTGGGCACTGCCGGAGGCGATATCCTCCAGCGACTGAGCCCTGGCCTTGCCCTTGAGCTTGCCCGCCAGCCAGCCGACTTTGAGCCCCAATGGCTCCAGCCATTGACTGAAATTAATTGCATGTTGCTCGGCCAACAGCTCTGTGGGCGCCATCATGGCCACCTGATAACCGTTTTCTATCGCCTGCAGTGCGGCCATGGCCGCCACCAGGGTCTTGCCCGAGCCAACATCGCCCTGAACCAGGCGCATCATGGGTTGCGGCTTTTCAATATCGCGGCCGATATCTGCCACCACTCGCTGCTGCGCCCCCGTAGGTTTAAAGGGCAAGGCGGCGAGGAAGGGATTGAGTAAAGCGCCGGTGGCCGGCAAAGGCACGGCTTTGTCATGATTACTGCGCTCCCTGAGCTTGAGCATAGACAGGTTATGCGCCAGCAGTTCTTCCTGCACCAGGCGTTGCTGCGCCGGGTGTTGCCCCTGTTCCAGACGGTAGATATCGACATCCGCCGGGGGCCTATGCAGGGTGCGCACCGCCTGAGCCAGGCTTTGCTGATTGGGGCGCAGCGCCTCGGGTAGCAACTCCTGCAGTCCGTCCTCCTGCAGCAGGTTTAGAGCCTGCTCGGTCAATTTCATCCAACTGGCCTGCTTGAGCCCTTCAGTGGTGGGATAGATGGGCGTCAGGGTTTCACTGAGGTTGGGCGGTTCGTCGCCTTTGAGTATCTTGTAATCCGGATGAATGATCTCGGCCTGGTGGTTACCTCGGCGCACTTCGCCGTAGGCTCTAATGGTCAGACCTTGTTGCATGGCATTGCGCTGGGCGGCTGAGAAATTGAAGAACCTCAGGGTCATGGTGCCGCTGTCATCACGGACATTGCAGATCAACATACGCTTGCGGCCATTGATGATCTGGCTGGACTGAATTTCGGCTTCTATGGTGCCGTAGCTGCCGGGTGTGAGGCTGGCTATGGGGTAGATGCGGGTTCTGTCTTCGTAGCGCAGCGGCAGGTGGAACAGCAGATCCTGTACCGTGTTGATTCCGAGCTTGTGCAGTTTCTCAGCCATTTTAGCGGCTACGCCCTTGAGCTCGGTGATAGCAATAAGATCCAGTCTCTGCAAACCTTTAGCACCGGATTACTGTGAATTTATACATATACTATCAGAGAAATAGCCCTTGGCAATGCGTTGCGTTTATCGGCTGGGTAAAGTGTGGCGCAATGGTGGCAGGGCTTCTGCCTGGGGGCGAGTGTATGGCAAAAGCCCTGATATATTGGTGGCAGATTAATCTGTCAGCGCCACCAGTTGAGCAGGGTGACCAGGGGCTTTATCAGTAGCTGAACACTGCCTATTACAAACAGCCAGGCGCCGATAATAGTGTGAACATCTGTGAGAAAAAAGAAGCTGCCCAGTAGAAAACAGAGAGCGACTATCAGGTCGCTTAGGGTATTGAACAAGGCGTGTTTGGGAAGAGGGGTGGCGGGGGCTTTGATATCTTGCTCGGCAAAATATCGCTGCTTACTGTCGATCATGGTTCCTTCTTGGTAGTTATGATTCGCCGCGATACCTTAACGCTGCCATCCTCCGAGCGCAAATCTAATTCCCTGTTTTAATGCAAATAAATATATCAACATAATCATTGGATTAAGTTAACAGCTGGCCCCTTTGGTTTGTCAGGCTTGGCTAAAGAGTAGCGTAACTTAACGGCCCAGGCCTGAACCCTGGGTAACTGTTATTTCGCCGTTAAAGCCTATCAGTTCGGCGAGTGTTTGCGCGTAGGCTCTGGCCTTGTCTGTGGCCTGCTTTTGAGGTTTGAACAGGCCAAAACCGAGTCGCTCACGCTCAGCAAAACAGAGTACCACGCTGACACTTATGAGCTCTTCGTCAGTCAGGTGTTCAAGCATGTGACTTCTGAATCTTTCGTTATAGGTATTGCGTTGCACCTCTATGCGGCAGAGTTGACTGAGAGGCTTGCTTTTTCCGCCCCGGAAGAAGCAGCCCTGTTGCAGATCCAGAGTAACGGGT
The DNA here is from genome assembly GCF_000518445.1 of Shewanella sp. 38A_GOM-205m. Taxonomy (NCBI): domain Bacteria; kingdom Pseudomonadati; phylum Pseudomonadota; class Gammaproteobacteria; order Alteromonadales; family Shewanellaceae; genus Shewanella; species Shewanella sp. 38A_GOM-205m. The sequence goes on from NZ_JADP01000007.1 coordinate 111,656, forward strand.
TTGAGCAGGTGGTAGAGGTTCAGGCCCATGATGATGCCGCTGAGCCCCAGCACTATAGCTATGATGGCAGCCGTAAACCAAGTGTCCTGTCTGGCGGGGTCCAACATCAGTACTCCCAGAATTCCGGCAAGCATCGCCAGTAGTCCCCAAAGCGCGTATTTCAGTTGCGTTTGCCTGCTGCGCCAGACGAGTTTCAACTTGCCTGGCTCAGCCTCGAGCTTTGTCATCAGCATATGCTGCTGATATTGGCAGAGCCTGGCCTGCTGTGGTTTTTTGGTCATACAATGGTCACCATGAAATCAGTAGTTTGTCGTAAAACCCAGTGCTTAAGCCAGCAGGCTCGAGTGAGCCGCTATCAGTTGCCAGCCGCTTGTCCTGCGCAGCCAAACCCGGGTAAAGCGAAAACGGCCGTTGGTTGGCGCTTTGGCATAGCTGCCTTGAATATTCACCTCCGCCGACACTATCGCAGTCCCCTGATGCAGCCGTATCTCTTCGGCCAGGGTGTCTATCCGAGTGATATTGAGCAGGCCTGAGCTGTGGGCATGCAGATCCTCTGCTTTGCCGAGCATTTGCCCCAGGTGATTGGTGAATATCAGTTGAGGCGACAACAGTCTATCCAGCAAATTGATATTCGAATTCAACATGGCGCTACGCAGTTGGCTTTCCAGTTGCTGAATGTCTGAGATGTGATTCATGGTTATTCCCAAGGCCTGATGAGTGACGGCAAAGAGGTAAGGAGGTTTAAAAAATACTGACTTTGGCACACTTGCCACAGTACCAGGAGTTCTGCCATTGATTTAGTGCCGCCTGGTATTGCCGCATCGACTTTCGCCCTCCCAAGTAGTTTTTCCACAGCCAATCGGCGCTCAGGATCAGAGTAAAACAGGAGACAAAAAAGCACAGCGCTCCCAGCCAAAAACTGCTCCAGTTGCTGCCTGCCTGAAACCCCAGGTAGCCGCCCAAGAGTAGCCCGGGGAAAGCCGCCAGAAATAGCACCAAGGGCTGAGGGTCAGATGGCGGCGAGCAGCGCTTGGCCAGTTCGGTTTGCAGTTGGGCGCTACCCTTGAGTTTTTGTTTTCCATGCACTGAGAAGGGTTGGTTGTTCCACGCGGGTTTGGCCGAGGCGCTGACTGACACTTCTGTTGTTCCTTCGGCATGAATGGCTTTGAAATGTCTGATACTGTCTGAGCCGCAATGTCTGCAACGCATTGATTGTTCTCCTTAACTTGGACTAACCGGATCCATGATACTTCTCGTCCAAACAACAAGCCTTTGCTGGTCGCCGAGTCATGGTAAAGCTTTTAGCCTCGGCGGTGAACCCGAAAACCAGCTACAGGCACTCTTTTTATCTGTATTAGCAGCGTTTGGGTAAACTCATATAAATTAACTTCTATGCACTTATGATGAAAATATATTCATTGGATGCTGGAAGTGTGAAAGATAGTTCATCTGCGGACGGCCAATTTCATATTGATCGATTGGATTGGCAATACAAATTTCGCCGGAATGTTTGCTAAAGCAGATTGGCTTCAATATTTGAGCCGCATTTGGCTTAACTTAGTCTATACATCTGCCGAGGTGGACTTTATCTATTTACAATAATCATACAGGTTTGGCCCCATATTTAACTCATTGAGATTAATAAAAATACATTAGGAATTTATATTCCTTGAATATTAAATGGTTCAAAAAATAAATAAAAAATAATTGAACCAGGGGGCGTAATGACAGCAGCAATATCGGCAGTAGAAATCACCAGGGGCTCGGCACAGTGGAAGGCGGCAACCCGCTTCGACAGCACGGACTGGGGTTGGGTGATCATGAGTATAGGCATGGCCATTGGCGCGGGGATAGTATTTCTGCCCATTCAAATAGGCTTGATGGGACTTTGGGTATTCCTGCTATCGGCCATTATTGGCTATCCAGCCATGTATATGTTTCAGAAACTATTTATTAATACCTTGGTGGAATCTCCCAAATGCCGGGATTATCCGGATGTGATTTCCGGTTATCTGGGGAAAAACTGGGGAATATTACTGGGTGTGCTCTATTTCTTGATGTTGGTGATTTGGGTATTGGTTTATTCGACCGCAATTACCAATGACAGCGCTTCTTTCCTGCAGAGTTTTGGCCTCACTAAACAGCTGTTGTCCGATAATCCCTTCTACGGGTTGGCACTGGTTTGCATCCTGGTGAGTCTGGCATCCAGAGGCGAGGCGCTGCTATTCAAGGTTTCATCCTTTATGGTACTCACCAAATTGAGCGTGATTGCGATATTGGGTGTCATGATGATAGAGCAGTGGGATCTGAATAACATAGGTGCGGTTCCCACTCCCCAGAGTGGCTTCAAAGACACTATTGTTATGCTGCCATTTACCCTGTCATCGATTCTGTTTGTGACCAACCTGAGCCCTCTGGTGATCTCCTATCGTGCCAGGGAAAAGTCGATAGAGGTGGCGCACTACAAGGCTCAGAGAGCGATGAAGTTGGCCTTTGGCATTTTGTTTGTAGTGGTATTTTTCTATGCCGTGTCTTTCAGCCTGGCCATGGGGCATGACCAGGCGCTAAAAGCCTACGATGAGAATATCTCCGCCTTGGCCATGGTGGCTCAGGGTATCCCCGGAGACACCATCAAGCTGTTCAGCCTGATCCTGAATATTTTTGCCGTTATGACAGCCTTCTTTGCGGTTTACATGGGGTTTCGTGAAGCCTGTTATGGACTGACCATGAACTTGCTGAGGCGCACCACTGCGGAAGAGAAGATCAATACCAAGTACGTCAATCGCGGCATTATTTTGTTTACCATACTGCTTGCCTGGGGCGCCATCTGTTTCAATGCGCCTGTGCTCAGCTTTACCAGCATCAGCAGCCCGATCTTCGGCCTGGTGGGATGTTTGATCCCGGCTTACCTGGTCTATCGGGTGCCTGCGCTGCATAAATATAAGGGCTTGTCTCTCTACATAGTTATCGCGACCGGCATCTTGCTGTGTCTGTCCCCCTTGCTGACATTCAGCTGAAGCCTTGTCGCAAGGCCTTGAGCAGGTTGGATTTCCTGTTCAAGGCCTACCCAGCTTCACCCCCAGGCTTTGGGACGTAATCCATCACGCAATTCACTCTATCTCTGTCGTTTAAGGAATCCTATGCACGAGTATCTGCTGTTTTCCCTGGGCGTATTACCGCTCTTGGTCATGATCCTGCTGATCCTGAAAATCAAGATGCCGATACATCAGGCGGTGTTAATCACTCTGTTACTGACCCTGGTCGAGGCAACCATTTTCTGGCATACCCCGGCACAGACCTTGGGCTCGGCCATGGCTTATGGGGTTATCAAAGGCTTGTGGCCAATAGTGATAGTGATCCTGGGGGCCATCTTCAGCTATAACCTGATGCTTCAAACCCGCAGCATGGAGGTACTGAAAAACCTTCTCGCCGGGATCAGCGACGATAAGCGGATCCAGGTGTTGCTGATCTCCTGGTGTTTTGGCGGATTTCTCGAGGCCGCCGCTGGATACGGTACTGCAGTGGCGATTCCTATCGGGATATTGATTGCTTTGGGTTTCAAGCCGCTGAAGGCGGCGATTGCTTCTCTGGTGGCCAACACAGTGCCTACGGCGTTTGGTGCCGTGGGGATCCCTGTGTCGATTCTGGCTGAGCAGGTAAACCTGCCTGTGACTGAGCTGAGCGGCACAGTTATCGCGCAGCTGGCACTGTTTACCTTGCTGCTGCCTTTTGTGATTGTCGCCATCATAGGGGATGGACTCAAGGCGATACGGGGAGTGTTTGGCATTACGCTGGTATGTGGAATTGCAACACTGCTGCCGCAGTACTTTGTCGCCATTCATCTGGGAGCTGAGTTGCCCGCCTTTGCCGGCAGTTTGGTCAGTTTGCTGGTGGTGGCCTTGATGGCTAAAAAACGCCAAAAGCCCACCCCTGCCGCTTATCGTATCGACAATGACCAGTGCCGCATCACGGGCCACTACAGTGGCGGACAAATCTTCAAAGCCTGCGCCATCTATCTGCTGATCTTTGTGTTTATTCTGCTGTGCTCGCCGCTGTTTCCGGAAATCAAGAGCCTGCTGACTCAGGTGTCTTCCAAGCCGGTATTTCCGCTTGCCAATGGGGTGGAGCTGAGTTTGACCATTGACTGGATAGCCTCGCCGGGGGTCTTGATCATTCTGGCGACCCTTATCGGCGGCTCCCTTCAGGGAGCTTCATTGGCCAGCATGTTAAAGGTGTTCAGCGCGACGTTAAAGCAACTGAAAAACTCCATCATAGCCATCACCGCCATAGTGGCGATGGCAACCGTGATGGATGTCAGCGGTCTGATAACAGATATGGCCCATACCCTGGTGAATATTACCGGAGGGGCGTACCTGTTTATCGCCCCCTTGATTGGCGCGTTGGGGACTTTTGCCACCGGCAGCGATACCAACTCCAATGTGCTGTTTGGTAAGTTGCAGACAGTGGCTGCGGAAAAGCTGCAGGTGGATCCGCTGTGGCTGGCTGCCGCCAATACCTCCGGAGCCACGGGCGGGAAAATGATCTCGCCCCAGAGCATAGCCATTGCCGTGTCGGCGGCCCGGATGGAGGGCCAGGGCAGCGCTATCATGTCCGGTACCATCAAATACTGTATGGCTTACATCTTGATCCTGGGGCTTAAGGTGGGCCTGGTGTATTACCTGTTTATGAGCTGATGTCAGAGAGTTTCTTCGACGAGGAGTTTACGCGAGGAGTTATTGTCTCGCGTACTCTTTGTGCAAAGAGAGCTTGCCACTAACAGGCCTGAGTAGTGGCTGTATGCTTGTTACTTGCCCGCCTGCTTACAGCCAGCCCTTTTGTTTGGCGATTCGGGCGGCATCGATACGATTGGAGGCTCCCAGCTTGTTGATGGCTTCCGACAGATAGTTGCGCACTGTGCCTTCACTGATAAAGAGAGCGGCGGCAATCTCGCCGCTGCTCTTGCCCTCGGCGGCCAGTCGCAGGGCACGGCGTTCCTTGTCGGAGAGTGGGTCTTGCTCCCCAAGAGCCAGCATGGCCAGTTCGGGGGCAATGACTTTTTTACCCTGCATCACCTTGGCAATGGCCTCGACCAGTTCCTCCACCGGGGCATCCTTTAGCAGGAAGCCGCAGACACCGGCCTCCAGCGCCCGTTTGATATAGCCGGCGCGGCCAAAGGTGGTGATGATAATGGTCTTCAGCGCAGGTTGCTCTCGGGCGACCCAGGCAGCCAGCTCCAGCCCCGAAGTGCCGGGCATTTCGATATCTGTCAGCAGCAGTTGAAAATCCTCGGTCTTGAGCAATGCCAATGCCTGGTCGCCATCCGTGGCCTGGGTGACGCTGAAGTCCCCGGACAGTTGCAGCAGGCCGGCAAGCGCGCCGCGAACCATGGCCTGATCTTCTGCCAGCAATATCTTCATACCTGGCCCTCCTGGGGATTTTTATGTTGCTCTTGGGCGAGCTTGTCCATGTTCTCGGTACTCTCGGTCTTCACTGTGCTCTTTGCTTTCTCAATGCCCTCTCCCTGGGCCGATAACAGCTGTTGTCTGGGCAGCAGTAAAAGAGCGCTGAAACCCTTTGCTGTATCGATTTGCAGTTCGCCACCCAAGAGGGCAAGCCGCTCGGCTATGCCTTTGAGGCCGTTCCCCGGAGTGGGTTTGAGCCTTATCGTGCCGTTGTCTCGCAGGCAAATAGTAAGTTGAGGCTCCAGGGTAAAGCTCAAGTGTGCCTCTGTGGCATCACTGTGCCTGAGAATATTGCTCACCAGTTCGGTCAGGATCAGTATCAGTTGGCTTTCTGCCAGTGGCGACAGCACAGGCAGTTCCCCCTCCAGGCTGACCGCCAAGCCTTTTTCGCGCAAGCGCCGACAGAGTTGGGCGCAGCAGCTATCCAGCCCCTGATGCCGATAGTCGGCCACAGCCCGGCGAATTTGGCTCAGGCTGTCACGGGCAATCTGCGCCAGTTCAGTGAGTTGTTCCCGACTGGCTTGCAGATCATTTTTTTGCAGCAGCTTGTTTGCCAGCTCGGCCTTGAGGGCGATGGAAGAAAGTTGATGTCCCATGAGGTCGTGCAAATCTCTTCCGATACGCTCCCGCTCCAACATGGTCGCCAGGGCACGGATCTCCTCTTCGCTACGGCGGGCTTGTCGTTTGGCCTGTTGGCGTTTGCGTTCGGCGACCCCAAGCAGAGAGATAGCGGCTGTCAGGCCGCAGCCATAATAGACAAAATAGAGGCCGTTAAAACCCAGCAATAGATTCAATGCCAGTAGCACCAGGGCGATCAACAATAATGCCGGCAAGAGCAGCCTGAGAGGATAAAAAAAGCCGATAAAGAAGGCGGCGAAGGTAAACAGCGACAAAGAACCCGGATTGGCGGGGGTGATCAAGATAGCCAGTAGGATGATCCCCAGAATTGGCCAGTGCACTTTAGCCCTATCGGCGCCATAGGCGCAAAAATAACAGTAGATAAAGGGCGGCAAAACCAGCAGACTGGCGAGCCATTGCCAGGGCGACACCGGCATAATAAACAGTGGGATAAAGTAAAAGGCCAGATTGACCAGATAGTATTTGGCCAGTTTGAGTTCGGTTTGAGTCTGTGGATCCTGCATCGGTTGTCCTCGCATCTCCAGCGCAAATAATGGCGTGTATCGGTGCACAAGTAAACCGGATCCCCGGGCGGAGATCCGGTCGAGACCTTAAGGTGGTGCGAATAAGCCCCAGTGGCACTCTGGTTCGCACCTTCCCTTATTGCTGCGTTTGTTTTGACAGAAGAAAACCCGCCCAGGTGTAGTCAGGATCCAGTGCCAGCGCTTGTTGCCAACTCCGGCTGGCGGCTTTGGATTGCCCCAGCTGTTGCTGTATCACTCCCCGCCAGGTGTAAGCTTCGGCCTGACCCCAGCAGATATCGCTGCAGGGATTGGCATAGAGTTTCAGGGCGCGTTCAATTTCCTGCAGGGCTCTGTCACTGCTGCCACCATACTCGACAGGCGTATAGAAACTGGAGATGGCGCCAATGAGCGCGACTCTGGGGCTGTTGGGCGCCAGTTGTCTGGCATTTTGCAGAGACTTGCCTGCAGCTTTCCCCAAGGTTGCCGATTGGCTTGGATTGGCGGTTATCTGCATACCATAAACGGCAGACAGAAGTGCCAGAGCTTCGCCGTCATTGTTGAAGTTCGGTTGAGCCAGGCTTTCGGCCGCAGTGGCCAAGGCCTGATCCCGGGTCTGAAGCTGGCCAAGTATATTGGCGCTGACAGCCAAACGATAGTTGGCGTAGGCCTGTTGATATCCCTGACTGTTGTCGGCGTAGAGGCTCAAGGTGTCAATGTCGATTTGATTTGCAGCGGCATCAATTTCATCAATGGTGGCTGCCTGGGTTGAGAGGGCCAGACTCAGGCCCAATAACAGTGTGAGTTTACGCATCATTCGCTCCTTGGATGAACAGACTCGAATCTGAGTCGGGTTTAGTATTCCCGAGAGCCTGAATTGGCGGTATTCACAAAGGTCATAAGTTGCAGGTGACAAATGTCATCATTACCGGCAAGTCACCGGCCTTGGTGGATATGCCGGCCGATGCCGTCTTCAAGATCAATCATAAACTGGATAAGGAACTGACCACTGCACCGGTAAAACTGAGCCGTGCCAGCATGTCAGCCATAGATGACAATACCCTGGCGATGACGTTGAGCTATGAAGATGGCACCAAGCAGGTAATGCTGGGGCGCAAGCAGGGGGAGATGGTGGACTTCTACCTGGATCAGCAATTCATTGCCAGTGTCAGCATAGCTGAAATGGAGAGTTATCTAGCGGCTCGCTCCTGAGCGCTCTTGGGCTGCTTGAGCCCTTAACTTGATGATATCCCGGGTTTTTGACTATCCATTCTTGACGTCAAAACCCGGGATTTTTTTATGCTACTGCGGCTTGGCAACAAAGCTTTTCAGAAGCATTCAGTTGCCAGTGGCGTACTCAGATTCAGGCGCTGGCGTGGGTAACCAGATAGCCCATATAGCCGCAGTAACCCAGCAATAATATGGCGCCTTCGCGGCGACCGATACGAAAACCGCTCCAGGCAAAGGGCAACACCAACAGTGCCAGGGTTAGCATCACGCTGAAGTCCAGGCTACTGAAACCGGCTGAGCTGATAGGATGCACCAAGGCCGTGACCCCGAGGATCCCCAGCAGGTTGAACAGGTTGGAGCCAACCACATTACCTATGGCGATATCGCTCTGGCCCTTGAGAGCGGCCAGAATCGAGGTCACCAATTCCGGCATGCTGGTGCCTATGGCAATAATGGTCAGGCCGATCACTACTTCGCTGATACCGAAGGTACGGGCCAACTCGACCGCGCCATCGACAAACAGTATGCCGCCGCCCACCAACATGCCGATACCGGCGATGATAAACAGCAGCGACAACAGAGGGTTCTTGGGGCCTTCAATAGGCTCGTCAGTATCTTCGCCCTTGCTGCTGAAATAGCTGAGCAACAGGTAGCCTACCAGTAAGCTGGTCAGTACGGCGCCGTCAATCAGGCTCAGTTCACCGTCGAGTACCAGCAGCCACATCAAAATAGAGGCGCCTATCATCAGCGGAATGTCGCGTCTGACCATCTGTGACTGTACCCCTATCGGGCGGATCAGTGCGGTCAGGGCCAGGATCAGACCGATATTGGCGATATTGGAGCCCACCACGTTACCCAGGGCAATGCCTGGGCTACCGGCCAGTGCTGACTTAACGCTCACTGCCAGCTCGGGCGCGCTGGTGCCGAAGGCGACGATCGTCAGGCCGATCACCAGCGGGGTGATCCCCAGGCGCAGGGCGATGACGCTGGCGCCGCGAACCAAGGCTTCTGCTCCCAGAGTCAGGATCAAGAAGCCGCCGAGAATAGAGAGTGCAATCAACATTGAAAACCGCTTTTCCTGTCAGTAAGGTGCCATGCAGAACGGCACCGATGAATGTGTTTGGGCTGCCAGCATAAGGGTTTCCCCCCCGAAGGCAACCTCTTTTTGACAGAATATGTCACAAAAATCCCGGCCGAAGCCGGGATGATCAGATAAACCAAGGTGCGTCGGCTCTAGATTTCATCTTCCCAAACGACCTTGGCACCGCGGATGCCTTCCATCCGGCTGGCGTATCTGTTCTCCAACACATGACGCTTGATTTTCAGCGTTGGGGTCAGCACGTCGTTCTCTATGGTCCAGGGCTCCTTGACCACCAGAACCGCTTCCACGGTTTCATGGGATTCCAGGTTGGGGTTAACCGCATCCACAGTGGCCTTGAGCGAGGCGCGCACCTCTTCTCTGGCTTGCAGCGCCGCCCCTTCAGAGAGTTGCACCAAAGCCACAGGGTGAGGCAGTCCCAGGCCGATGACACAGATGAGTTCCACATGGGGATCCTGCGCCAGCTTACGTTCAATCGGCACTGGCGCCACATACTTGCCCTTGGCGGTCTTGAAGTTATCCTTGACCCGGCCTGTGATGCTGACGCAACCGTCGGCATCTATGGCGCAGAGATCGCCGGTGAGGAAGAAGCCCTCTTCATCGAAGGCGGCGGCTGTGGCTTCCGGCGCCTTGTAGTATTCACGCATCAATCCCGGGCTCTTCACCAGCAGTTCGCCATTGGCCGCCTGCTTGACTTCGCAGCCGATCACCGGCTTGCCGACAGTGCCTATCTTGCTGGCATCGAAGGGAAAGTTGATGATTGAGTAGGCGCAGTTTTCTGTCATGCCCCAGGCTTCGCAGATATCCAAACCTATGCTGTGATACCACTCCACCAGTGATGGCGGTATCGGCGCCGAACCTGAACCGAGCAAACGACACTTGTCCAGCCCCAGCCCTTTATGGATCTTGCGTTTGACCAGATGGCTGATGAGGGGGATCTTCAGCAGCAGATTGAGTCTGGCGTAGCCGACCTTATCGATAATGTTCTTCTGGAACAGGGTCCACAGCCGAGGTACCGAGAAGAACACCGTTGGCCGCATTCGCTGCACATCGGCAACAAAGCTGTCGAGGGTTTCGACAAAGGCAACGCAGGAGCCGGAATAGAAGGAGGAACCCTCTATCGCCACCCGCTCTGTGATATGGGCCAGCGGCAGGTAGGACAGCAGTCTGTCTTTCCCATCTGTCTTGAGATCGCGCACCACGGCATTACAGGTCCAGCCGTAGCTGCCGAAGGTTTGGATGGCGCCCTTGGGCTTGCCGGTGGAACCTGAGGTGTAGATCAGCGTCATCACCTGCTCGGCCTCGGGATAAGGGGCATCCACCAGAGGTGTACCGAGATTCAACAGCTGCTGCCATTGATACTGAGCCGGCATTGTGTCATAAGGCATTGCCAGGCGCAGAATATCACCGCCGACACCGGCTTCCTGATCGGCCCAGTGATCCAGCTTACCCAGCATGATGGCCTTACAGCCACTGTGTTCTAGCACGTAGCGTATGGTATCGGCATTGGCCGTGGGGTAGATGGGCACACTGATATAGCCGCCGTGCATCAGCGCCAGATCGGTAATGAACCATTCGGCGCAGTTTTTTGACAGCACGGCTATCTTGTCGCCGGGATGCAGCCCCAAGTGACGCAGGCCGCCGCAGAGTTGTTGCACCTTGGCCTGTACCTGACGCCAGGTCAGATCCTGATATTGGCCGTTGATCGGCTGCCTGAGATAGATCTCATCGCCTTGAGTCTCTACCCAGTGGTCGAGCATTTCCACCGGGCTCTTGAATGATGCTTCCATGGGGTGTCCCCTTTACTGTTCTTGTTATCTGCGTAGCTGCAGCTTCCCCCACGGCGGCTGCAACGATCTGATTATCTGTTAGTTTCGCTATGCAGTGGCCAAACCAGTATGGCGATAATTGTGATCTGGCGCAATATTTAATCGGTTGTTTGAAAAGCTTCACAGTTCGGGGACGGGTTCACGCATCCGTTGCCACCAGTCGGCAGCGGCGACTATTTGGCCCTGCGCGTCTATGGCCGGGTAGGGAATACCTTTGCGCCGACAGGCTTTGGCATAAATGGGGTGGCCTTGCTCAAACAACATGGTCTGGCAATAGTCATTGTCCAGCTTGCGGGCGCCATAGAGCCCGGCCTCCTGCCGCTGACGCTGCGCCTCATACAGCAGCAGCGCCGACGCCACCGAGACATTGAGGGATTGCACCATGCCGACCATGGGGATCACTACCTGCTCGTCGGCGGTGGCCAGGGCTTCGGCGCTGATACCATCACGTTCATTACCGACAATAAAGGCGGTGGGGCGGCGGTAATCCAGCTCCCTAAAGTCACGGGCCTGAGGGCCGAAATGGGTGGCGACCAGCTGCATCCCGCGCGCCTTGCAGGCCTTGGCAGCCGAGGCGAAGTCATAGTGTTTAATGGTTTTGACCCACTGCTGACTGCCGGAGGCGGTATTGCCGGACAGGCGCATATCGGCATCGGGCCAGACCGCATGGATTTCGTGGATACCCACAGCATCGGCACTGCGCAGCGCGGCGGAAATATTGTTGCTCTTGTGGACTCTGTCCAGGATCAGGCTCAGATCCGGCTGGCGCATGTCCAGCATTTGGTTGATGCGAGCGAAGCGTTCGGGGCTCATTGGCGGGGGATCCTATATGAAAAAGGGCGCCGTAGCGCCCTGTATTGGGGAGGGAACTCAGAGTTCCATCACACCGTCCATCTCGACCAGAGAGCCCTTTGGCAGCTCTTTCACGCCGATGGCGGCGCGGGCCGGGTAAGGCTGGTTAAAGTAACGGCTCATGATTTCGTTGACCGTGGCAAAGTTGCCCAGATCCAGCATATAGATATTCAGCTTGACGATATCGGCCATGGAACCGCCGGCGGCTTCACAGACGGCCTTGAGGTTGTCGAATACCCGTACAACCTGGGTTTCAAAGTCGTCACCGGCCAGTGCCATGGTGGCTGGGTCCAGCGGGATCTGCCCGGACAGGTAGACTGTGCTGCCCACTTTGACTGCCTGGGAGTAGGTGCCGATAGCGGCGGGAGCCTTGTCTGTTGCTATGATGATCTTCTCTGCCATAACGCTCTCTCTTTTTTCTGTTATCAACGGTTACGGGATGTACGCAGAACCTCGGGCAGTACCCTGATTCGGCGCATAACATTTGCCATGTGGATCCGGTCGCGAACCGAGATGCGCAGGTTGATCAGATAGACGCGGCCATCGCGCTCTTCGGTGCTGAGATTGTGAATATTGGAGCCTTCGGCGGCAATGATATTGGTGATCTTCGCCAGCGCGCCCTGATGGTTGACGATTTCGACCCTCAGGTTGGCCTGGAATTCGACGCCATCGACGGCATCCCACTGCACCGGAATATACTTGTCCGGCTCGCCCTGATAGCCGCGGATGTTGGCGCAGTTTTCCATGTGCACCACCAGGCCCTTGCCCGGGCTCACGTGAGCAATCACGGCATCCCCAGGAATGGGGCGGCAGCAGTTGGCGAAAGTAACCAGCATGCCTTCGGCGCCGCGGATCGGCATCAGCTTGTGCTCATCATGCTGCTTCTGCGGCTCTATCTTGTCGCCCTTGAGGCGTTGGGCTATGACTATGCTCATGGCATTGCCAAGACCTATGTCGGCCAGCAGTGACTGCAGATCGGCGTGTTTGGTGTCTTTGACTACTTTGTCTATTTGCGCCGGATCTATCTGTTCCAGCTTGGTTTCGCCCAGTGCATGGTTCAGCAGACGCCTACCCAGGGTGCTGGCTTCGTCCTGCTTGAGGCTCTTGAGCACCTGACGGATTTTGGCGCGGGCCTTGCCGGTAACCACGAAGTTGAGCCAGGCGGCGTTGGGGCGGGCACCCTTGGCGGTGATGATCTCGACCGTTTGCCCGGAAATCAGTGGCTGACTCAGGGGGTAGGCCTGGCGGTTGACCCGGGCGCCGACACAGGTGTTGCCTACATCTGTGTGCACCTCATAGGCGAAGTCTACCGCGGTGGCGCCTACCGGCAGTTCCAGAATGCGGCCCTCGGGAGTGAACACATAGATCTCTTCCGGGAACAGCTCTGTCTTGACGTTTTCAACAAATTCAAACGAGGTGGAAGCACTCTGCTGCAGTTCCAGCAGGCTTTGCATCCATTTGCGGGCGCGCAGCTGGGTAGTGGTACCCGAGGCGCCGGTCTGGCCACTCTTGTACATCCAGTGGGCAGCAACCCCTTTATCGGCCATCTGGTCCATGTCTTCGGTACGGATCTGAATTTCCACCGGTACCGCATGGGGACCAAACAGCGAGGTATGCAACGACTGATAGCCGTTGGCCTTGGGAATGGCGATATAGTCTTTAAATCTGCCCGGACGCGGCTTGTAGAGGCCGTGCATCACCCCGAGCACCCGATAACAGGTATCTATGGAGTCCACTATCAGGCGGAAGGCATAGATATCCATCACTTCCTGGAATTGCAGCTCTTTGCTGCGCATCTTGTTGTAGATGGAATAGAGGTTCTTTTCCCTGCCCTTGACCTTACCCTTGATACCCACATCTTCCAGGCGGGTACGAATGGCGGTTTCTATGCTTTGGATCAGTTCCTTGCGGTTACCGCGGGCGGCACGAACCACCTCTTTGAGTACCCGATAGCGCATGGGGTAATAGGCCTGAAAGCCGAGATCTTCCAACTCTGTCTTGATATTGTGAATACCCAGACGGTTGGCGATGGGGGCGTAAATTTCCAGGGTTTCGCGGGCAATGCGGCGACGTTTGTCGGGCCGCAGGGCGCCCAGGGTGCGCATATTGTGGGTGCGGTCGGCCAGTTTGATGAGGATCACCCGGATATCCTGAGTCATGGCCATCATCATCTTGCGGAAGTTTTCCGCCTGGGCCTCTTTCTTGTCGCGGAATTTGATCTTGTCGAGCTTGGAGACACCTTCCACCAGCTCCGCCACCGAGGCGCCGAACAGTTCGGCCAGATCCTGATGGGTAACTTGGGTGTCTTCTATGGTGTCGTGCAACAGGGCGGCCATCAGCGTCTCGTGGTCGAGACGCATTTCGGCCAGGATGCGGGCAACCGCAACCGGATGGGTAATATAGGGTTCGCCACTGGTGCGCATCTGCCCTTCATGGGCATCACGCGCCACCTGATAGGCCTGCTTGAGTAATTCTACCTGCTCCGGCTCCAGATAACTGGCGGCAGACTCCTTGAGACCTTCAAACAGATACAAGTGGCTGTTCTCCTAAGAATATGCCTTAGAGTGAAGAGTTACCTTCTGCAATCGCTGCCACGGCAGCAATTTCAGCTGCTTCGCGCTCACGTACGCTCTGACGCTCATCGGCATCCAGAGTCGCTGAGTTAACCAGTCCCTGTTCGATTTCGCGCAGTGCGATAACAGTGGGTTTGTCGTTTTGCTCTTCAACCAAAGGATCTTTACCCTGGACGGCGATCTGACGGGCACGACGCGCCGCAACCATGATCATATCAAAACGGTTGCCGATTTGTTTAACGGCGTCTTCTACAGTAACGCGAGCCATGTGTTGAAACTCCAGTGATTTGAATGGAAAAAATGACGCAAAATTGTACACGAAGGCAATTAATCTGCCAACAGACCCTTAAGCATATCATTGTGAGTATTAATTTGACTAGCACGAGTCAGGCGTTGCGAGCGAATGATCGCACTCAGATCCCCCAGTGCAGTCTCAAAATCGTCGTTGACTATGATGAAATCATACTCTTTGTAGTGCGACATTTCTGACACTGCCTGTGCCATGCGGGAGGCGATGACTTCGCTGCTGTCCTGACCGCGGCCGGTCAGACGGCGCTCCAGTTCTTCGCGGGACGGTGGCAGAATAAAGATGCCGATGGCCTCGGGCATCAGTTTCTTCACTTGCTGGGCACCCTGCCAGTCGATATCCAGGAATACATCTATGCCCCGTTCAAGCGTCTCTTCAATGACCTTGCGGGAAGTGCCATAAAAGTTACCGAAGACTTCGGCCCACTCGAAGAAGGCTTCTTCGGCAATCAGCGCCTTGAACTCCTCCACCGACACATAATGATAGTGCTGGCCGTGAACCTCTCCCGGACGGGGCTGGCGGGTGGTGTGCGATACGGAAACTTGTTTGTCGGCCGGTTTATTGGCCAGTAGGGCTGCAATCAGTGACGATTTGCCCGCTCCACTGGGGGCCGAGACAATAAAAAGGTTTCCGCGTGCACTCATAATATTTGGGTTCCAAGTCTTTGGCTGTAAAAAGCCGGTGGCTGATGAGGGAAGCTGCGAACTATGCCCTGTCGGCACTCTGGCTTGCGCCAGCTACAGGTGTTCAAAGCAGCTTCCTTAAGGGCAGCTATTATATAGGCAGGCAATGCTGCCATGCCAGTGGCGCTGACAATTGCCATCAAATTCGTTAGGCTGCCATCAATAAGTCGGTCGATTTTTTAAGGGGTTCTGTGCTGTATAAATCGCTCATCTGTATTCAGGGTTACGACAATGGTCTGCGACACGCGGCCATCAGTGGCGCCGTCTATCTTTTGTTACTCGTGCTGGGGTTGCTTTTTGGCGGCGGTAGTTTCATCTGGGTGCCCGGGATTTTACTGGCGCCCGTACTACTGCTCAGTTGCCGTCGTCGCTTGGGTGATGGCGGCCGTAACCCCTGGTTGTCACTGATAGCCCTGCTGCCTTGGCTTATTCTGCTGTTGGCCCTGAGTACCGACCAGGCTGGCAGTTATCTGATAGGTGCCCTGGTGCTGGCTTTGGCGCTGCATGCAGGTTTGGCGCTGTTGCCTGGTGGGAATCGCGGCCGCGGCGCCCGCAGCAAGCGAGACTATGTGCAGGGATACTGTGGCCCTGTGCCTTTGAGCGCCGAGCGTAAGAGCAAGATAAGACGGGTTGAGCCAACCCTGGGCAGTGATGTTCATGGCTATGCAGATAACCACGCTCAAGGCTATTCAGATGATCACGTTTATCAGAGCAGCGACCACGATGATAACAAACCGCATAACAGCGGCGCCGGATACAATGCCGCGGGGCAGCAGCCTGGGCACCCTCTGAGCCAAGCGCCTGAGCCGGCAAGCTTTGCTGCCGCCAATAGCGACCATGATATCAGTCATGAAGCCATATCCTATGGACCTGGCCGCAGCCGTTATTTCGACTCGGCGCCGACCGAGGGCGATATCTCAGCGATAGATACAGAGCCTGGCTGGCATACAGATAAGCAAGCCCGCCATAAGGTCAATAGCGCTGAGCCTGGGGTTGATGATGATGAGGTCGACCGCACCGGCTCCTTGTCTGTGTTGCTGCTCTCCTGGCGCGATGCCATATTGCAACTTTGGCAGCGGCTTGGCAGCCTCTCGGCCGCCCAGCGTAAGGGCCTTGCCATAGCCGCGCTGGTCACAGCGCTGTTTGGTTTAGGATTGATCATATGGCTGCTGTGGCCTCAGGCTGAGCCTAATGACGCATCAGGCCGTGAGACTACTGAGATTGCGGCCGAAACTTCCGACAGGGTGACTGTGCGCCTGCCGGACAGCTTCAGCCTGTCGCTCGATGGCGACTTGCTGCGTATGAGCTGGCTTGGCGATACTGACGCCCCTGGCCCCTTGTGGGATCTGGCTACCGCCAAGGGCGATCGCCGCTGCGCCGAGCTGGTGTTCAACAATGGCACTGGCTATCGGCCCATGTCGGTCGTTATCGGCGATAACGGCAAGGTCGAAGCAGCCTTCAGCCCTCTGGATAGTCAGGTGATTGTTCAGGATATGGCGCGGCGGGGCTCGGTTAAGCTCTGCGGTTATGACTTCAGCCTTAAGGGCAGTCAAGCGGCATTGGGTTCTGTTCCTGCCTTCCGGCAGCTTATTGAATAGGGCGCATGTTGGCGCACGGTTAACCACAGCTTTGGTTCATCAGAGCCGTGATTCTGTTATACTGCCTCGCTTCTTTCGGCTCGGCTTTCTTCGCGGCATATTCGACAGTTTATGGATACAAAATTAACTCTGGTGATTATGGCCGCCGGGCTGGGAAGCCGTTTTGGCGGTGATAAACAGTTGGCGGCATTGGGGCCCAATGGGGAAACCATGCTGCAATTGGCGTTAGGCTCGGCCATCAAGGCCGGGTTTGCCCGCGCTGTGTTGGTTATCCGCCCTGAGCTTGAAAGCGAGATCTGTCGCCAGTTAAGCGACTTCCTGCCTTCCGGGTTTGAGTGGCACCTTTGTTATCAGACGCTGGACGATCTGCCACAGCCGGTATCGGCAAGGCAGACAGGGGATATCACAAAGCGCCACAGTAACAGGCAAAAACCCTGGGGCACGGCGCATGCCCTCTGGAGTGCCAGGCATCTGGTCGATGGCCCCATGGCAGTGATCACCGCAGATGATTATTATGGCGATCATGCCTTTGTGCAGTTGGCCGAGGGGCTTAGGCAACATCCCAATGAATGGATGATGGTGGCCTGGCCGCTGGGACTGACCTTGTCCGAGCATGGCGGGGTGAATCGTGGCCTGTGTGAGGTCAATGGGAAGGGTTACCTGACTTCGGTGCAGGAGTGGCTCGATATTCGTCAAGGCACCCATGGCCTTGAGGGAGAGCTTCAGGGCGAACGCCGGCCGATAGCCGCCGATGCCTTGGTATCCATGACCTGCTGGGGCTTTTCGGCGAATATATTTACCGCACTGGAGCAGGGGCTCAGACGCTTTTTGGCAACCCATGGCGATGATCTTAAAGCCGAGTGTTATCTGCCTGCGATAGTGCAAAATGCAATTGAGCAGCCAGACCCAGAGCCGTGCCAACAACAGCAAAACCTTGCCACCCGCAGTGTCAGGGTGGAAACCGCCCGCGAGGCCTGGTTGGGAGTTACATATCCCCAGGACGCCGCCCGGGTGAAACAGCAATTACAGGAGTTAATGGGTGCTTGAGCTTATCCGGCAGCAGGTGCTGCCTCACTTCGGGATCCCTGACAATGCCAAAATCAGCCCACTGGGCAATGGCCATATCAACGACACTTTTCTGATCCGCAGCGCCGATAGCGAACTTGTGCTGCAAAAGATCAACACCCAAGTATTTCGCGCGCCCAACGCCTTGGTCAATAATGCGGCCAAGGTCAGCGAGCATTTGAGTCAGTGTGCTGCTGAAGGCGGCTATCAACTGCAGCTGATAAGGCCTGTGATGACCCGCGAGCAGCAGTTGGCGGTGGATCTCGGTGAACAGGGATTCTGGCGCGCCATCAGTTATCTGCCTTTCAGTCAGAGCATCGAAGTGGTGCGCTCTGAGGCCGAGGCCGAACAGGCGGCGCGTGCTTTTGGCCATTTCGCCCGCGCCTTGAGCCAAGTAGACCCCCATGAACTGGAAGATGTGATCCCTCTGTTTCACCATCTGCCGGGCAGAATCGAAGCGCTTTCCAAGGCAGTTGCCGAGGACCCGCTTGGGCGCCTGCAGCACTGTCGGCAGTGGGCCGAGTTGGCCTTGTCCCAGCAATCTCTGCTTGCGGAGCTTGAAGATACCTGTGCCGGTTTGCCGCTGCGAATTTGCCACAACGACACCAAGATCAACAACATGCTGTTCGACAAGCGTGATATGTCCAGCATGGCCATCATAGATCTCGACACCTGCATGAAGGGTTTCCTGATGTATGACTTCGGTGACATGGTGCGCACCTTCTGCTCGCCCGAGGCCGAAGACTCCACCGCACTCGATAAGGTCAGAGTCAGGCCCGAAGTGTTTGCCGCCATCTGCCGGGGTTACCTGGCAGAGCTGGGCGAGGTGTTGACGCCACTGGAGCGCCAGAGCCTATGGCTGGGTGCGCGGGTGATCTGTCTTATGATAGGTGTGCGTTTCCTCACCGACTATCTGTTGGGAGATAAGTATTTTCATATCCATCGCGAAGGCCACAACCTGGACAGAGCCGCCAACCAGTTCACCCTCTATCTCAGCTTATTGCAGCAAAGCGAGGCCCTAAAGGCGTGTTTGGTTTGAGGGTATTATCTTCTGCTGTGTGGAATCTGTAATTCAATGAGGTAGTGAAGTGGTGTGCTTTACTCACTAATTGTGATTTTGACCTCCAGGAACTTTCATTGGCAAACATTTGACTAAAAGTTGAATAAAGGCGACCTCAGAGTCGAGCTGCGGATAAAACAACAGTATTGTTACACTTGGTTGTTCAGGCACATTCAGCATCAATCAGGCAATGGCAGCCGTAGAAGATACCGGAGAAAAATAAGTATTACTTTGGCTGTGAAGGCTGAAGTTGTTCTCTTATAATTGCAGGATTTTTGAGTTGGATATTCCCCCAAAATGAGCCATAAACTGACTGCTATTGACCTTTTCTCCGGGGCTGGGGGGTTTTCGCTGGCGGCTCTTCAATGCGGTTTTGATGTTTTGGCTGCCGTTGAATTTGATTCCGCTGCTGCCAACACTTATGAACAAAACATCAAAAAGACATTTGGCAGCAACACTACCAAGGTCTATAACACAGACATAAATCTGATTACCGACCTTGATCAATTCATGTTGGAAGTAGGTGTCAAACCGGGAGAGCTTGATCTCCTGCTTGGTGGGCCACCTTGCCAAGGTTTCTCTACTCACAGGATTAATAACGCCGGTGTTGACGACCCTCGCAATAGCCTGCTGCTTAAATACTATGAGTTTGTTCATTCACTTCAACCCAAGATATTTTTGATTGAGAACGTGGCAGGCCTCCTGTGGAAACGTCATGAATCTTACCTTGCAACATTGAAGAAAAATGCAGAGGAGAACGGCTACACCATTAAGTTTTGTGATTTGCTGAATGCGCGAGACTATGGTGTTCCGCAAAATCGCAAACGGGTGTTCATACTGGGGATTCGCAATGACCTTGAATTTGAAGAGGTTTACTTTCCCCCAAGCCCCACTCATTTTGCGCCGGGGGCTGATTTTGGACCATCTTGGCGAACAGCTTCCTGTGTATTTGAAAGACCACCGAAAGCTATCCTTAATCGCTATTGGCCCGAGTATTTTTCGAAGAAGACCAAACTTTCGAAAAAAGAAACTGATAATCTCTTGGCAAATCTGGAATTTGGCGGCAAGTTAGACATGAACGATCCACTGAATTTCCATATGGGGCATTCGGAAGATATGGTAAAGGTTTTTGGGTCTACGCCAGTGAACGGCAGCCGTGCCGATTCAAATCGCATTTTAAGATGCCATGAAAAACACAATGGCCACAAAGATGTATACGGACGAATGATGATTCATCTTCCATCAAATACTGTGACAACCGGATGCATTAATCCCTCGAAGGGAAGATTTGTTCATTTGTGGGAAAACCACGGCATAACCATGCGCCATGCAGCACGGCTTCAGACCTTTCCTGATAACTTTATTTTTTACGGTAATGCCACTCAGCAAGCAAGGCAGATAGGTAATGCTGTACCTGTCACATTGGGTGTTAACTTAATCAATCATATTGCAGACATTTTGAAGTAGGAGGTACGGTATGGGAAACACGACGTTGGAGATGAGATTCGATCCCAAAACGATAGAACATCTTGGCGTGAAGATGTATTCCACTCTTCCTCCTGCTTTATCGGAATTGATCTCCAATGCCTACGATGCTGATTCTGGTGAAGTTACTATCAAACTAGTGCAATCATCAGGTGTCCCTAAATCTATCACCGTAAAAGATGATGGTGAGGGAATGTCTCTTGAGGAGATCCAAACAAAATTCTTGGTTATTGGTCGAAATCGCAGAGATGAAGTAGGCGATATTAGAACTAAAAAGTTTGGCAGGCTAGCTACAGGCAAGAAAGGATTAGGAAAACTTGCTTTATTCGGTTTGGCTAATAAAATCACGGTTAGAACTATCAAAGGAGGTTTGTTAAACTCCTTTGAGTTATCTTGGGAGGCTCTTCTTGGTTCTAGTGATACATATAAGCCAAATGTTAGTAAAGTTGATCATCCTACAACGGCTCCTGATGGTACTGAAATTAAGCTTTCAGAATTAAAAAGAAAGAGTGCATTTGATGTTGTATCTCTTGCTGACAGCTTGTCAAGAATATTTAATGTAGATAGTAAATTTAAAATCAATATTAAATTGAATGATGAAGAGCCGGTTGAAATTGATTTTTCTAGGCGATATTCGACCATTGAAAAGCAGTTTGAGTGGAATGTGGAAGATTTTTTAAGTGGTAGTTATTCTGAGGTGATTGGCAAAATAATTACATCTAAAACACCAATACCTCCTTCGACGGGGCTTCGTGGTGTTACAATTTTTTCAAGAAATAAAATGGTTAACTTGCCTGAATATTTTTCAGATAGTTCTTCAAGTCATTTTTATCAATACTTGACTGGTTGGATTAATGCAGATTTCATTGATCAGATAAAAGATGATGTAATTTCTACGAATAGACAGTCTATCAACTGGGATAACGATGAAATGGCAGTGTTTAGGGAAAGCCTAAAGATAATGCTTTCGCAAATTAGCAGTGACTGGCGTAAGCGTAGAAAAGATTTTAATAATCAGAATGTTAAAGAAAAAACTGGGGTTGATGTAGAATCCTGGTATCCAACGATGAAACCTGAAACAAGAAAAAATACTAAGAAGATAGTTGATGTCGTAACATCTGATGAAACTTTTGAACATGCTGAATCTGTAGTTAAAGCTCTGCATGAGCTTGTTCCTGAATACCCCGATCTTCATTGGAGACATCTCAATGAAAATATAAGAGATAGAGTCGCATTATATTATAAGAATGAACAGTATGGTGAGGCAGCTGATGCTGCTGTTAAAATATTTTGTGAACATTTGAGAAATATTACATCCCTTAATGATGATGGTGTTGAATTAACTGGTAAATGTTTTGGTAATAATGCCAAGGTTAAGGTTGCTGATGTAAGTACTGTTACAGGTAAAAATATGCAGGATGGACAGGAGGCTATGGCGAGAGGATTGATTCGTGGATATAGGAACCCAATTTCGCATGCGCCGATTGATAGTATTGTTCCAAGAATTTTTACAGAAAAAGATTGTTTAGATATATTAAGTCTAACTTCTTATTTGCTCTCCAGAGTCGATAGAAGGATTGAAGATTCTGTAGAGTAATTCATCTTCCTTGTAAGTCAATTCGGTTTAATGAAATCTCTTAGTAAAAGCCAACAAATGTCCTGCATTCGGGGTGAGGACACTCGCCCTGAGATGTGGTTGAGAAAGCGGCTCCACGCATTGGGATACCGCTTTCGTTTGCATGAAAAACGCTTGCCGGGAAAGCCGGATCTGGTCTTGCCCAAGTATCACGCCATTATTTTGGTTAATGGCTGTTTCTGGCATATGCATCAGTGCCGTTATTTTCAATTTCCCAGATCATCGTCCATTCAAAATAGAGGGCCTGAGTGGTGGCGGAGCAAACTCTTGGGCAACAGAGCCAGGGACTTGGCGGCACAGGACAAGCTGCGTGAGCTCGGTTGGCGGGTTCTGGTGCTGTGGGAGTGTGCTATCAAGGGTAAGGAAAGGCGGCCCGAAGCCGAAGCCGAAGTCATTCAGACAGTTATTCAGTGGTTACATTCAGATATCCATTATCTTGAAATACCTCCTGTTGAAACAGTACAAAAATCCTGAGTTTGGCTTCAAAACCCTCTCAATCCTGGTTGTTTTCTTCACACATTTTCCCCTGCTCTTTACTGCAAAAAGTCGATCATGACGTTGACATGGGTCGGCAAGTGTTCGCACCTTCCTTTGCTGTGCTTAAGATCAAATGCTTATCTAAAACTCTTGCCATTCGGGTAAAGGCAATTTCTTTTCCAGTCTAATTCAGGCAGAATCTCGCACTTGAATTTGAAGGGCTTTTGTCTTTAGCCCAATAGGATAGGACGTCTTTGTCTGCTCCTCATTCGTTGGCGGCGGGCATGAGAACAAGGACTGGAAATGGAACTCCCATTACAGGTAGTGCAGGACCTGGCCCCGGATCAGTCATCTCTGGGGGCTGCCAAAAAGCTGCTCAATACATCCAAGTGGCCCATGTTGGGCGTAGCCTCTGAACTCAATAGTATTTGGGGGCAGTGCCAGGGATCGGGTGCCAATCCCTACCTCACCATGGCAGATGTGGTCGACCATGGTTACAAGTGTACCTGCCCATCTAGAAAATTCCCGTGTAAACATGTGCTTGCATTGATGTGGATCTTCAGTGAAAGCCAAGACAGCTTCAATGAGTCAACCCCGCCTGATTGGGTTGGAGAATGGTTGTCCCGTCGTCGTCGCAGTTCTGCCACCGCAACTGAGGATAACAAGCCCTCGGTGGCGAAGAATATCGCCACCGCCGGTAACGAAGAACCAATGCTCAGCCCGGAGCAACTCGCCAAGAATGCCGCGCAAAAGCAAAAGCGGGCTTTGGCGGCGCAGCAAGCCAGCGAGCAAAGCATACGTGAAGGGTTGGCCGAGCTTGAGCTGTGGATCCGCGATCAACAGCGAACCGGTCTTTCCGGACTGCTTAAGGATTTACGCCCCAGGGTTCGACGCATTGCCGCAAGGTTGGTGGATGCTAAAGCGAGTGCCTTGGCATCCCGAGTCGATGAATTACCGTCCTTGTTGGCTGGACTGCCGTTTGAGCTGCAACTGGCCCGGCTGATAGAAGAGCTGGGGATCTGGGTCTTGCTTTCCCGGGCTTGGCGAATCAATCCGCAGGATCCCGATGTTCGCCGGGCGCTGGTTTGGGCGGAAAATCGAGAACAGCTGCTGGCCAATGTCGCCGCCGGGATCAGTGGCCGCTGGTTATGTCTTGGTGAGCGTATCGAAACCCGACGGGACGGTTTGGTTAGCCATGCGACCTGGCTTTGGCCACTGGATGGCCAGTGTAGCTCAGGCGCCATGTTGCTCGACTATTATCCAGCCACGGCAGGCAAACGTGAGGCCAGCCTCAGGGCCGGTACCTTGCTTGAAGGGGAACTGGTCTTTTATCCCTCCAGGGCGCCGCAGCGCGCCATATTGACCCAGTACCAGATTCTGGCACCAGAAGCCGTATCCTGGCCCGCAGCCTCGGCTGTGACACCAGAGCAAGCCTTGTTTATGCTGCGGCGCACCTTGCCATGGGAAACTTCAGTGCCCTTGGTGCTGGGCCCTTGCCGTTTGCAGCAGGCAGAGGACGGTGGTTATTGGCTCAGTGTCGAGGAGCAGCTAATTCCGGTGAAGGGGAGAGACTTGCCACCCTTGGCACAGGGAGACTTGCAAGGGGCCTTTGTCTGCTGGCGTGGTGATGGAGCCGAGCTTCTGTCTGTTTGTACCAGTGCCTGGGGGGTGATCTCATGCTAAATGCTGAAACCCTGGAACAGGATCTGGCGCAGATTGACGAACTCAAGCAGCGTTGGTTGATAGGTGATGGCGGCGCGCCGGTTTTGCTTCCTGAGCACTGGACAGTGCCCGCCGATGCCGACGATGACGAGCGCACCTTGATGGCGCTGGCCTATTGCAGCCAGTATCCCCTGTTGCAACAACCCCATCCCCCCGGGGCGCTTAAAACCTTGCCCGGCTTGCCGCAACTGAGTCTATCCCTATTGCCCGGCCAATGTCGCCCGGCATTCAGGCAGTTACTGGCGCTGACCACCACATCCGGTAGTCAATATCAGGCGCTGTTGGCGCTGCTGGTGAGTCGTGGTTTTTCCCCTCATCCCGAAGACTGGCTGCCCGGTCGACAGGATGCAGAGCTGCCGCCTGAGTTTGAACCTTGGGTTTGCTGGGTTACCGATGCCAGGGATGAACCGCTTACCGAAGAGAGCTGGCCCGATAAAAGCCCGGCACAGAGGCTGGCTGCGCTTAGGCTGCTGCGGCGCCGGTCGCCGGATGCCGCTCGTGATTTGCTGGCAAGCATGGCCGCCTCGGAAGCCGCCGATAAACGCCTGAATCTCTATCAGGTATTGGCAGATGGACTGAGCTCGGCAGACTTGCCCTTATTGGTATCTCTGGAAAAAGACAGATCCCAGAAAGTGAAGGAACTGGCCAATCAATTGCAGATGCGCTTAGGTCAGGGCAACCAGCAAGCGGAAGATGAGACACTCACAGAGCTGGTAACTTGGCTGTCACTGAAACCTCGGGGGCTGCTACGGCGCGAAACTGTGCTGCTTGCTCCTGTGCTGAAAAACAGTGTCCAGAATCGTGACCGCTGCGCCGCACTGAAGAGCATTTCCTTGCCTTTGCTGGCAACTGGGCTGGGCATGAGTCTGGAGCAGCTTTTGTGCCAGTGGTCCTTTGCCGACAACGCCGGTAAGGGGCTCAATAGCCCCAATCAGGCTTTGCTGCTGAATGTTGCTGCCAGCTTACCCGAGGAACAGGTGTTGTTGGTGGCCAATCGGCTGCTCGATTGGGCCGTTGAGGAAAATGAAAATCCCATGGCTGAACTGGGTTTATTGGTATCCAGGTTAAACGAGCAAGCCAAGGTCAACCTGGCTCAGACGCTACTGTCCAAGGCTCCCGGCGATCTGCTCCCCAATGCTCCGTACGCACTATTTAGCAGTGAATGGCACTGGCTGAGTGTCGCAGAGTTCAGCCGTTGCAAGGCCACGGCTGAACTGCTTAAACAACTTAAAACCCTAGTGCAAGCCAAGGATGCGGACGAGATGGAACGGCAACTCGCTTGGGTGATGCAGCAATTGGGTTTGTGCCTGAACCTCGAGTGTGCTCAGTGGCTGCTGGCCGAGACAAAGACGCTGGGGATATCGCCCATGCACCCAATACTCGACTATTTGAAATTTAACGTAAGTTTGCAACGAGAAGGATGAAAAGATGAGTGACGTATTAAGGCAACCGGCGGAAGTCATTTATCAAGCCGAGCTGGATGCTCTGAAAGAAGAAGATCATGGCCAAAAGCCTGAGAATTGGCAACTGACGCCTAAAAGTGTGGTCAAGTATCTACTCGGTGGCACTACGGATTCCGGGGTGTCTATCAGCCCCAAATACATAGGCAATCGTCGCCTTATCGAAACAGCGGTTGCGACTTTGGCCACTGACAGGGCGCTGTTGCTCCTTGGGGTACCGGGTACCGCCAAGTCCTGGGTGTCCGAGCATCTGGCTGCGGCTATTTCGGGCGACAGTACCCAGGTGATCCAATGCACTGCAGGCACAGATGAAAACCAAATTCGTTACGGTTGGAACTATGCTCAGCTGCTTGCCAAAGGCCCCAGTAAGGACGCCTTGGTGCCGACACCACTGTTCCGGGCCATGGAGTCTGGTACCTTGTGCCGTCTGGAGGAATTGACCCGCATGGGGTCGGATGTCCAGGATACCCTGATAACCGTATTGTCTGAAAAAATGTTGCCGGTGCCCGAGCTGAACGATGCTGTGTTTGCCAAGCGTGGTTTCAACATCATAGCTACCGCCAATAACCGCGATAAAGGTGTGAATGAGCTGTCTTCGGCACTCAAGCGGCGCTTCAACGTCGTAGTGTTGCCGCTACCCGATGATATGGAGCAAGAAGTAGAGATCATTCGTCGCCGGGTGGTCGAGATGGGTCAAAGCCTGTCACTGCCGGTGCCCGCCAGTGCCAGCAGTGAAATTGAGAAAGTGGTAACTATCTTCCGCGAACTGAGAAGCGGCGCTACCTTGGATGGCAAGATGGCGCTCAAGGTGCCTTCGGGGAATCTGTCCACTGCCGAGGCTATTGCCGTGATGGTTGGCGGCTTGAGTCAGGCAGCCTGGTTCGGCGATGGTCAACTGGGAGCTGCTGACGTGGGAGCCAATCTGGTGGGAGCCATAGTGAAAGACCCTGTGCAGGACAAGTTGGTACTCGAGGAGTATCTCGAGACTGTGCTGAAAAAACGCAGTGATTACAGCTCCTATTACCACAGCATCAATGAACTGCTGTGAGCCGTGACCGCCAGAGAACACTTGCTCATGAAAAATATCCATTATTTTGGCATTCGCCACCATGGTCCGGGCTCGGCCCGGCGGCTGGTGGCGGCGCTGGAGCGGCTGAAACCGACGTTGGTTCTGATAGAAGGACCGGCTGATTGCAGTGAACTGGTGCCATTTTTGGCCAGTGACGAGATGAAACCGCCGGTGGCTCTCTTGTCATTTGTCACCGATGAAACAGGCCACAGCCTCTATTATCCCTTTGCCGAATACTCGCCCGAGTATCAGGCGTGCCTCTGGGCATTGAACACCAATACCGAGGTGCGTTTTATTGATTTGCCTGTATCTGTGCAGTTGGCATCCAGGCTGCAGGATATTGAGCCTGAGCCGGAAGATGATGACGATACAGCAACAGAGGCTGACGATACAGATTTAGCCTCTCTTCCTGAAGATTCCCCCGCGCCTTACGAGGGCCGGCTCCGTCAGGATCCTGTCTCAGCACTGGCCTTGCTTGCCGGTTATGAGGACGGTGAAAGTTGGTGGAATCATGTCATAGAACAGGGCAGTGATGACGATCCTGAGCTGTTTGATGCGTTGGCCCAGGCCATGGCCGAGCTCAGGAGTGCCATGCCCAACGACAGCTTGAGAGAAGCCCAGCGAGAAGCCTTTATGCGGCTGCAAATTGCCGAGGCGGCCAAACAAAACGCGGGACCAATCGCTGTGGTTTGCGGTGCCTGGCATCTGCCGGGGCTGAAGACCAAGGTTAGCCAGAAAGAAGATAAGGCACAATTGAAGAGCCTCCCGGCAAAACTGGCGCCCAAGCGGGTGAGCTCAACCTGGATCCCCTGGACCAGCCCAAGGCTCGCCAGTGAGTCTGGCTATGGAGCCGGGGTGGCCGCGCCCATGTGGTACAGCCACCTGTGGCAACACGGTTATGACGAGGTATCTTTGACTCGCTGGCTAACCCAGGTTGCCGACATGTTGAGAGCGGCCGGGCTAATGGTTTCAACCGCCGCTGTGATTGAGACCCTGCGCCTGTGTCATAGTCTGGCGGCCATTCGCGCTCGTCCCAGTCCTGGATTCGAAGAGGCGCGGGATGCATCTATAGCCACTATGTGCGGCGGAGAAGCCAGGTGGTGGCAACAGATTTCGCAGCAACTCTTGCTCGGCTCCCGGGTCGGTGAAATACCCGCAGATGTGCCTTTGGCCCCCCTCTTGGATGACTTGCAGCGTTGGCAAAAGAAAACCCGTCTCAAGAGCGAGGCTTTGCCGCGGGAGCTTTCTCTCGACTTGCGCAGTGAGTCGGGCCAGCTGAAATCCTGGTTTTTGCATCGCCTGAGGCTGCTCGATGTGCCTTGGGGCGAGCAGGGCAGTGCCGGCGCCAGCCGAGGAACTTTCCGTGAGCGTTGGGTGATCGCCTGGCAACCTGAGTTTGCGGTGCAACTGGTTGAAAATCAAATCTATGGCAGTTCACTGGTACAGGCGGCAGCCGAACGTACTATCCAGCGCATGCGGGAGCAAAGGCAACTGGGTGAGTTGGCAAACCTGGTGTTGGAGGCCTTGGAGGCTGAATTGCCCCGAGCGGTAGAGCTGGGCTTCGAACTGTTGGCCGAGCGTGCAGCACACACAGCCGAGGGCTTGGATCTGCTGGATTGTTTGCCTCCTCTGGTGGATATCAGCCGCTACGGTACCTCGAGAAACCTGTCGCTGGCCCATGTTAATGAGTTGATTGAACGCTTGGCGGTGCAGGCATCTTTATCCTTGCCCATTGCTGTTCGCCAGTTAAATGAGGACGAAAGTAATCATTACCGGCTGGCCGTAGGCAGAGCACATGCCCAGTTGGAGTTGGCACAAGTGGCAGATTCTGTCATGGAGGGCTGGTGGCAGGCGTTAATCGAAGTGGTCAATACTGGCCTATGTGATGCGGGAGTCCGCGGGCTGTGCTGTCGCCTGCTGTATCAGGCCAAACGCCTGGATGAAGACTACCTGGCTCAATTGATGGCGAAAATGTTGTCACCGGCCAATCCGATTGCCGAAGCCAAGGGGTTCTTCGAGGGCTTCTTCAGCGGGGCTGCCGAACGCTTGCTTTACGACCCCAGGTTGCGACAGTCGGTGGACAATTGGCTGTTATCGCTTGAGGAAGAGGCGTTTGTCGAGAGTCTGCCGTTGCTGCGGCGGGTATTTGCCGAGTTGGATGCCATGGAGCGTCGCCGACTGCTGGATAGTCTCAATGCCAAAGCTGTGGCAAAAGGCACTGAGTATTCCGTTAATGATGCCTTGGTACCGCTCTGGTCTGCCCATCTGGAAGGGCTGGGCAAGTTGCTTGCAGGAGACAATCAATGGATGAATTGATGAGACAGCGTCGCTGGCAACTGGCCCTTGGCGCAGAATTGGAACAGGCGCCCCTCAATGGCAGCGACAAACGTTTGAATGAGGCGTTGTCGGCACTCTATGGTGACGGAAAACATTCAGATACACGTCGCGGGGGCTTGGGTGGCTCAGCACCCAGAGTGGCGCGTTGGCTTGGGGATATTCGCGAATTTTTCCCGGCATCTGTGGTGCAGTTGGTGCAGCGGGATGCCTTCGAGCGCTTGGGCCTGAAACAGATGCTGATGGAGCCCGAGTTCCTGCAAGCTATGGAGGCCGATGTGCACTTGGTTGCGGATCTCGTCAGCCTCGGGGGCATGATGCCGGCGCAAACCATGGAAACGGCGCGGCAGGTCATTCGCAAGGTGGTAGATGAACTCCTGGCCAGGTTGGAACAAAAAACTGCCGAGGCTATTCGTGGTGCCGTGGATAAAAGCAAACGCAGTTTTCGTCCCCGTCATGCCGATATCGACTGGCACAGAACCATCAGTGCCAATTTACGTCACTATCAACCTGAGCTTGGCACTGTGATGCCCGAAAAACTGGTGGGCTATACCCGCAAGCAGCGGCGACAGGTGGATCTGGACGAGGTGATCCTTTGCGTTGACCAGTCCGGCTCCATGGCGACATCTGTGGTGTACAGTTCCATTTTTGCGGCTGTGATGGCCTCCATTCCAGCGGTGAAAACCCGGTTGGTGTGTTTTGATACTGCGGTAGTGGACCTTACTGATGAATTGGCCGATCCGGTGCAAGTATTGTTTGGCGTGCAACTGGGTGGTGGTACAGATATTAACCAAGCGGTAGCTTACTGCGCCGACAAAATTGAGCGCCCATCCAAGACTCACCTTATCCTGATCACGGATCTCTATGAAGGGGGCAATGAAAAGGAGCTTAAGGCTCGGGTCGCTGAACTGCTGCGCCGTGAAGTGAATGTGATCACCCTGTTGGCGTTGAGCGACGATGGGCGTCCGGCTTATGACAACCAAATGGCCGCGGATTTTGCCGCCATCGGCAGCCCGGTGTTTGCCTGTACGCCGGACAAATTTCCCGAGTTGATGGCCACGGCGCTAAAAAGGGAGGATGTGCTGCAATGGGCGGCAGACGCCGGCATAGCCACGGTTAGAGCGACTGAGTAAATACCATGAAGAAGCAGGCTGATGCCTGCTTTTTTAATCCAAGGTTCAGGCCGAAGCTTTCCCTTATCTCACATCACAGCCAAGGACAAGCTGGGCGCTACTCGTGGATCCGTCACCTGCACCTCGGACAAGGCCACTGTCTTTCATGCTGCCATCACGGTAGCTTCGCGGTTAAAAAATCTATCATGGCGCAGACCTTGGCCGGCAGGTGCTTGCGCCTGGGGTAGACGCAGTAAATAGCGTGTCGGGGCAGCCGATACTCGGGCATCAGGGCGACCAGGCGGCCCTTGGCGATATCACCTCTTACAATAAAGTCCGGCATGTTGGCTATCCCCAGGCCTTGGAGAATCGCGCTGTGAATCGCATCGCTGTTATTGACCTCGAAGTTGCCTTTGGGCTCGATTCTGACTTCGCCGCCCGATTGCTGCTGGGGGCCTTGAAAGCGCCATTCGCTGCCACCGCGAAACAGCGAATAGAACAAACAGTTGTGTTGGCCGAGCTGCTCTGGCGTTTGCGGGGTGCCGTGGCGCTTTAGGTACTCGGGGGCGGCCACCAGGAAACTCTCGCATGGCGCGATGCGCTTGGCAACCAGGCTGGAATCTGCCAGTTCACCAATGCGCAGCGCCAGATCAAAACCTTCGGCAATCAGATCGGTATGGCTGTCGCTCAACTCAAGTTGCAGGCGAATATCAGGAAAACGCTGCAGAAATTCAGCCATCAGCGGCGCGACATAGCGGCGGCCATACACCATGGGCACAGACATCCTCAGCAGCCCCTTGGGGCTGTGTTGCAGCTCGCCTATGACATCTTCCGCCTCCCTGGCGAAACGCACCGCATGGCGCACAGAGTCATAGTAGCGCTCGCCTGCTTCCGTCAGGCTGAGCGAACGTGTGGTGCGGTACAGGAGTTGCACCCCGAGGCGCGTTTCGAGCTGGCTTATTCGCTTGCTGATTGCCGACTTACTGCTGCCGAGCTGCTTGGCAGCGGCCGAGAAGCTGCCGGACTCCACCACAGCGACAAACACCGGCAGGGCATTGAAGTGATCCATCTTGATAGTTGAGTTCTTGGAAACTGTATTGCGACATTATCGGTAATTATCCTAAATGGCAAAACAATGTAGAGTGGCGTCTGCTTGAAGGGCGGCGACAGACGCCCTGTCGAGCCCGAATAATGCCCGCCATTGGCTGGCCAAGATTGATTCGCACACGCCGGAGAAGAGAGATGCAAGGCAGCCGCAACCGAGAATCCAATATGCCGCTATCCTGGGGAGCCGCCCTGGTGGCATTCATTGCCGGTGGCTTACTGGCGCTGATGATCCAGCTTAACAGCCAGTTGGCCTCGGCCGGCTCACCCCTGCTGGCTTCCTGGATAGCCCATGGTGCCGGGGCGTTGACCGCCCTGTTGTTATGGCTATTTATGGGAAGGCGAAAGGTAGCCCCATCGCCAGGGGGGCCTGAGCAGAATAAGCAGCCAAAGCGCACCTTGCCACTTTGGGCCTGGCTTGGCGGTCTGCCCGGCGCCATGACTGTGATTCTGGCGGCCATCTGCGTCAACTCTCCCCTGGGGCTGGGCGGAACCCTGGCACTTCTGCTGCTGGGGCAGTTACTGTTCGGCGCCATCAGTGATTCTCGAGGCTGGTGGTTGTTGCCAAAGCGGCAACTGCATCCACTCGAGTGGCCGGCATTACTGCTGGTACTGGCCGGGGCGCTGTTGCTGATATTTTCCGCTCACGCTTAATTTTTACCTGGGGATAAGATGATGTTGTCACTGTTTTTGTTGTTGGCGCTGGCCAACGGCGTCATGGTCAGCCTGAGCCGCAGTTTTAACGGTGCACTGGCGGCAAATAAAGGCGCGCTGCAGGCATCGTTGCTGAACCACCTATTGGGTTTTTTACTGCTGACCTTGGTATTGGCGGTTTATACCCTGTTTCAGGGCGGCGCAGTATGGCAGCTGCAGGCTACGCCGGCTTACACTTGGCTCGGCGGCGTGATAGGCGCCTTGTTTGTTGCGACCAGCAGCTGGGCTCTGGCCAGGCTTGGCGCCATGGCCTGTGCCCTGTTGGTGATTTCCGGACAGATGCTGACCGGTGTCTGGCTCGACAGCCTTTCCCGTGAGTTGGGCTGGCAGGCCTGGCTGGGTGCGGCGCTGATCCTGGCTGGTGTGATACTGCAGCGCCTGGCGGCCAAGGCGCAAACCCGTCGAGTCGGCAGCGGGTTGGACGCCGCCGACGTCAAGGCGTAAAATTCGCAACTTGTGTCCTGTATAACGCTATGTTTTCGGGCTATGGCTTTTGGTTTAAAGAAGAATAGGGAAACAGGAGAGAAGAATGCCGTACTCTAATAGTCAGGCTTACCAGTGGGTATTGTTTGATGCCGATGAAACCCTGTTTCAGTTCGATGCGCCGCGGGGGCTCAAGTTGATGTTTTCCCGTCAGGGGGTGGATTTCAGCGATGCCGACTATGCCGAGTATCAGCAAACCAATGCGCCGCTGTGGGTGGCCTACCAGGACGGCAAGATCAGCGCCAGCGAGTTGCAGCTGACCCGTTTCAGCCATTGGGCCAAACGTCTCGGGCGCACACCTTTTGAACTCAACAGCGCCTTTATGACGGCAATGGCCGATATCTGTGAGCCGCTTCCCGGTGCTGCCGAGCTGCTTGATAGCCTCAAGGGCCGTGCCCGCTTGGGGATTATCACCAATGGTTTTACCGAGCTGCAGCAGGTGCGGTTGCAAAAGACCGGCTTTGCCGAACACTTTGATCTGTTGGTTATTTCAGAAGAGGTCGGCTTGGCCAAGCCGGATCCGGGTATCTTCGAGCATGCGCTGGCCAAGATGCAGCAACCCGAGCGTAAGCGGGTATTGATGGTGGGTGACAACCCCCATTCGGATATTCTCGGCGGCCTTCAGGCTGGTCTGGATACCTGTTGGCTCAACGTTAAGGGTGAGGCGGCACCCGAAGGGATTAAGCCCCATATCGAGGTGCGTTCACTGAGTGAACTGCAAAGGCAACTCTGTAGCTGATCCGCATCTTACTCAAAGCATTTTTAAACCCAAGGCCCGCCATTATGCGGGCCTTGGGCATTTCTGCACTGCCGAGAAAAACCGCCGTCCACCAGTTAATACCTTTAGGGGATGCTGATACACCTTTAGAGCGGCTGTTAAAAACATGATCCAAGTCAATTGATAATTATTCTCATTCGTATAATATTACGCAACTTTGTTGATTTGGGGAGATATCTGAGTGAAACCGACTTATCTGGCAGTTGTTTTGGCGGCTCTGTTGAGCCCGCAGTTGATGGCGGCAGAAACAGAAGAAGCGCAGGAGCCGGCTGCAGAAAACATGGAGCGCTTGAGTGTGGTAGGGGTCAGGCAGCGGCTGGAGCAAGCCGGCACCCTGGCCAACACCATAATGAAGACAGAGGTGATAGACGCCAGCATCATAGAAAACAAGAATGCCGTTAACCTGTCGGAAGCTATAGATAACTCTCCCGGGGTAAAAGTCTCCAACGAATGCTCCATGTGTGGTGTGAAACGCATCATGCTCAACGGCATGAAAGGGGAGCAAACCACGATTCTGGTGGATGGTTTGCCGGTGCATACCATGATTTCCGGTTATTACGCCGTCGATGCCATTCCTACCACAGGGATTGAACGCATCGAAGTGGCCCGCGGTGCCGGGGCTTCACTGATTGCCCCTGAGGCGATTGGCGGCACCATCAACATCATCAGCTATGAGCCGACCGAAAACGGTGCCGAGTTGGATATCGCCGCCGGTGAAAATGGCTATCGCAAAGTGGGCTTCCTCGGCAAGGGCGTCAGTGAAGACGGCCGCACCCGGGCGACGCTGGTGGCTCAGTATGACGACAGAGATCAGTTCGACGCCGATGACAACAAGGTCAACGAGGCGCCATTGCAGGAAAACCGCAGCGTAACCGCCAGAATTTCCCAGGATATCGGCGACTTTGACAACCTGGTGCTGCGAATTGCCAATATCCAGTCGGAGATCTTCGGTGGCCCCATGCTGGGCAGCAACTTTGCCGATGGCACAGCTTCCAGCATAGGCAGTGTACTCTCAGGTTTTGATGATAAGCCCAGTGAGCCGCAGCAGCTGTTTGAAGACGGTGATATCCGCAAGCGCTACAAGGGCAAGGCCTGGGAAACCACAGAGTGGATCAAGACAGAGCGCAACGAGGCATCGCTTGCCTGGCTGAAGGAGTTCAGTGACGACTGGAACATGCACCTGGCGGTAAGCTATGCCGAGCACAAGCAGGATTCCTTCTACGAGGGGTTCGATTATACCGCCGATGACAAGATGTGGTTCTTCGACGCCAGATTCAACTACCTGCTCAACGACAGCCATTTGTTGACCTTCGGCGCCGATCTGCGTACCGAAGAGATGCGCTCCCACTCCCGCGCCGGCAGCGCCAACCCTGACTATGTCTCCGACTCTTTTGACTATGACGTCAAGGGCTTGTACCTGCAGGATACCTGGCAGGTGACAGATGCCCTCGAAGTCGCCATGGCGCTGCGTTACGACAGCATCACTGCCGACTTTACCGACCCCAGCAAGCCGGGCACAGAGTTGGACGAGTCGATACTCTCGCCCAGAGTGGATATCCGCCTGCGTCACAATGAGCTGTGGACCTCGCGTCTGTCTGCCGGCCGTGGCTATCGGGCGCCGTTGTCATTCTTCGAGACTGATCACGGCATTCTGGATGGCTCATTGGGGTTTGATATCGATATCGACGAGCTGGAGCGTTCCAACTCGGTGAACTATGCCCTGAGCTACGAGGGTGACAGACTCACCTCTACCGCCTCCGTGGCCTGGACCGAAGTCGAGCATCTGGCGGCACTGACCACCAACGACCAAGGGATCCCATTGTTGACCCAGTTGGATGAGAAGGCCAGTGTGGTGACCACAGATATCGCCCTGGGCTATCGCCTGACCGATGACCTGACGATAAACCTCACAGGTGAGCACTTCGACTATGATTCGGTATTCAAGTCTTCCTATGCCGTGGCACCTATCGAGGAACGGGTGACCCTGAGCGTGGATTGGGACGTCAACGACTGGGAATTTTTCGCCAACCTGGTGTGGATTGGCGGCCGCGATCTGTCGCAGTACGGTTATGAAGGTTACAACCGCCTGGATGCCAACGGTAAGGTGGATCCCGACTCGAAGAAGCGTACCGATGCGCCGTCCTACTTTACCCTGGACTTGCGTGCCAGCTATCAGTTCAACGACAACCTGTCTTTCTATACCGGGGTCAGCAACCTGTTTGACTATACCCAGGCAGGTGACGAGGAAAGCCCCTTGTTCTATGACGCCGAAGGCGCCTTCGATGTGGGTTACATCTATGGCCCGCTGCGTGGCAGAGAGATCTATGCCGGCATGAAACTGGTGTTCTGATTATGAAGCGCCTGGCTCTGGGATTATTGCTGTTGTGTGCCATGCCGTTGCAGGCCTCACAGCTGACCCGCGACTATCAGTTTCAGCCCCTTCGCGGGCAGGAACAACAGACGCTGGCACATCTCGAGGGCCAGAGTGCTGTGCTGATGTTCTTTGAGCCTGAGTGCCCCTGGTGTGTCAAGCAGGCGGCGGTGCTGAAAAAGTTACATCAGCTGTGTCCTGGTCATCTGCAGCCGGTGGCGCTCGGCGTCAATGGTAATCAACTGGCCCTGAAACGGGCGCTGTTTCGCCTCAACTTTCCGTTTGAGGCCTATAGAGCGCCACTGGAGTTGGTCAGAGACATGGGCGGCATTCCGGCAACCCCTATCTTGTTGCTGCTGGACAGCAAGGGCAGGTTAATTAAGGGCTATCGTGGTTTGACCGGGGAAGCCGAACTGCAGGCGCAGCTCTGCCCGGCGGCCTGAGTGAGCCAAATTCAAACCTGATCCCATCGAGATAAAAATGCCCGGCATCGAGCCGGGCATTTTGTTGTCAATCTTAAACCCCTCCCATGGAGGTGGTGATGTCTGGTGGCTGTTTGGGTGCCCAATTTCAGGGCTGTCAAACTCAGGTGCTTTAATCGTTAATCCTTGACCGCCAGCAGCTCTCTTACTTGGGCGCCGACATCGCGCTGGAATTCATCGGCCTGATCGAATACTCCCAACATCTTGATAAAGCCGTGAATCGTGCCCGGGTAGCGCTGATAGTGTACGGCTACGCCGGAAGTCGCCAACTTGTCGGCGTACAGACGGCTGTCGTCGCACAGGGGGTCGCATTCGGCGCAGTAGAGCAAGGTTGCAGGCAGCTTGCTGTGGTCGGTTGCCAGCAAAGGTGAGCAATAGGGATGAATGGCATCGGCCGGGCTGCGCAGATAGTGGTTCCAGTAGTACTTCATGCTGTCCTTGTGCAGCAAAAAACCTGTGGCGTATTTCTCGGCCGAGGCCGTGTGCCAGCCGTACTGCACCGGCGGATAAACCAGCACCTGGCAGGCGAGATCTGCCGAGTCTTCATCACGGCACCTCAATGCCACCGCTGCGGCGAGATTGGCACCGGCGCTGTCGCCAAAGATACCGATTCGCTTGGGATCCAGCCCCAGTCTCTCGGCGTGTTTGAACACCCACAGGGTTGCCGCGTAGCAGTCATCCATGGGGATGGGGAACTTGTGCTCCGGCGCCTTTTGATAGTTGACGGCAATCACCACCACGCCGCAATTCTTGGCCAGTGCCCGGCTGAAAGGGTCGTTGATCTCTATGTTGGACACCATCCAGCCGCTGCCGTGAAAGTAGATCAGCGCCGGCTGGGGTTGTTCGCTGTGTTTCGGGCGGTAAATCCTAACCGGCAGGTCGGCGGTAGGGCCGGGAATAAATCTGTGTTCAACGGCGGCCATCTCTTCCGGTGGCCTAGCCGGGGGAATATCGCTGTGTTCCTGATGACGACCGGCCTCGGGCGCCAGATCTTCATAGGGGGTAAAGCCTGCGGCATAGGTTTGCTGCAGGAAGGTTTCAACCTGGGGATTGAGTGGCATACGGGTACTCCATTCAGCAAGGGGATCAGGCCTTGTAGGTCACCTCTGTGACCCCTTTGAGCCTGGGACGGTTGGCTTCGGCTTGTGTCAGCGGCCTCACTTCCCGAAGGGAGTTGTGGCAGCGCGGCACCAGTGCCTGATATTCCCGGGTATTGAGGCGTTTCCAGTGTAGATCCTGCTCTGTGACATCGCGGATATATCGGGCGGGAGAGCCTGCCAGTAACTGCCGCGGTTGGCCCTGAAAGCCGGCTTTGATAAAGCTCATGGCGCCGACTATGCTGTCTGGCCCTATCTCGGCGCCATCCATGATCACGCTGTTCATGCCTATCAGGGCATTGCGGCCTATGATGCAGCCGTGCAGCACGGCGCCATGGCCGATATGACCATCTTCGGCGACTATGGTGTCTTGATCGCAATAGCCGTGCATGATGCAGCCATCCTGCAGGTTGCTGCCGGCCTTGA
Organism: Shewanella sp. 38A_GOM-205m; assembly: GCF_000518445.1. Taxonomy (NCBI): domain Bacteria; kingdom Pseudomonadati; phylum Pseudomonadota; class Gammaproteobacteria; order Alteromonadales; family Shewanellaceae; genus Shewanella; species Shewanella sp. 38A_GOM-205m. The sequence continues at coordinate 149,303 of NZ_JADP01000007.1, forward strand.
GGATCAGCCGGCCATAATCACCGCGAAGGGAAGCGTGGGGGCCGATGTAGACATTGGCGCCGACTATAACATCGCCTATCAGTACGGCACTGGGGTGAACAAAGGCGCTGGGGTCGACAACAGGGATCAGACCTTCAAATGCATAACAGGTCATGGTATTTATCCTGGTGGGTTGCAGGGGTGGGACATCCTTGTCCCGGTTGGCGTGCTTTCCTTAAATTATTTGCCTTTCCAGACAGGATCGCGTTTTTCGGCAAAGGCCTGTGGCCCTTCCAGCGCGTCTTCTGAGTGCAATACGGATGGATAGTGTTTCAGTTGGCCGCTGCGGATAAAGCGATAGGCTTCTTCCACCGGCATTTCGCTGGTGGTGCGATAAACCTCTTTCAGGGCGGCGATGGCCAGAGGAGCACTCTGGGTGATCTCCTGTGCCAACTCTCGGGCGGTTTCCATCAGTTGGCTGTTGTCCACTACCCGGTTGACTATGCCCCAGCGCAGCGCTTCCTGGGCATCCATGCGGCGGCCGGTCATCATCATCTCGTTGACGATCGCAGGCGGGATCAGCTTGGGCAGGCGCAGCATGCCGCCGCTATCCGGTACTATGCCCAGTTTGGCTTCCGGCAGGGCGAAGCTGGCGTTGTCACTGCAGACTATCATGTCGGCGGCCAGGGCCAGCTCGAAACCACCACCGAAGGCATAACCATTGACGGCGGCGATAACTGGCTTGTCCAGATCGAACAGCTCGGTCAGACCGGCAAAACCGCCTGGACCAAAGTCGGCATCCGGGGCTTCACCCTCGGCGGCGGCTTTCAGGTCCCAGCCGGCAGAGAAGAAGCGCTCACCGGCCCCTGTGATAATTGCCACTCGCAGTTCCGGATCGTCACGGAAAGCGATAAAGGCTTCACCCATGGCAAAACTGGTCTTGGCATCTATGGCGTTGGCCTTGGGGCGATCCAGGGTGATTTCCAGAATATGGCCATTGCGGCGTATGTGTAACGATTCGTTCATGCTAATACTCCATCTGGATAAAAATTAAAATATCACTGAGTATGTGCGAAATACAGTTAACGCTTATCGCCAGCCTAAGGCCATAACTATTTATGGCTTAAGCAGATATTACCCAGCTACGACAATTTTGGTAATAAAGACATTACCAATTACTCTCTTGGTTTTTACGGTTTGCTTTTTAAGCCTTCGATATCTTGAAGGCTTAAAATTTAAATTCGGTTTATTGGTTTGGCTATTTATCAGCAAAGGCTCTTCTTTTTTATTTTACCCGAGCAGGTTCTCGGTAAACTTTTTCTGATTTCAAGGAAAGAAGGCACCTTGAATTTAGCCATATGTTCTTCGCAATATTCGAAGAATTCCTCTTCGGTAATTGTCTGGTTTTCATGCAAGACAATAAAGGCCTTGATCGCCTGATCTCGAATGGAATCCTTTACCCCAATAATGGCAACATCGGCAATTTTGGGGTGCTCTGAAATAATGTTTTCCAGTTCGACACAGGAGATATTTTCGCCGCAGCGTTTGATCATGTTGCAGCTGCGATCGATAAAGTAGAAGAAACCTTCCTCATCGACGTAGCCTGAGTCACCCGTGTGCAGCCAACCGTCGGCCGAGAGTGTCTTGGCGGTCTCTTCCGGCAACTTGTAGTACTCGCGAAACAGTGTCTTACCCGGTTCGCCCTTGATGCAGATCTCCCCGGTTTCACCGGTAGGTAAGGGGCGCCCCTGTTGATCGCGGATCTCCACTTGATAGCCCATGCCGACCCGGCCGATGGAGGGCCAGCGCCGCTTGTCACCTGGGCGGTCGCCTATGACGCCGACTATGGTCTCTGTCATGCCGTATGAGGTAAACAGGCGCACGTTAAAGCGCTCGACGAAGGCGTCTTTTTCCTGATCTGACAGATTGAGGTAGAACAATACCTCACGCAGGCAATGCTGTTTCTCCCAGGGCATTGTAGGCTGCATCATCAGGGTGCGGATCATCAGCGGGATACACTCAGTGACAGTGGCACGATACTTACATATCTGACCCCAGAAGGCGCGGGCGCTGAATTTTTCCAGCATCACAAAGGTGGCTCCCGCCGAAAAGGCCGCCATGGCTGCGGTGCACTGGCAGTCGATATGATAGGCGGGCATGGGAGTCAGGTAGATATCATCGTCCCTGAGGGCACATTGCCAGGCGGTGTAGTAACCGGCGAATCTGAGGTTGTAGTGGGTAATTACCACCCCCTTGGGGCGGGAAGTGGTACCCGAGGTAAACAGGATTTCGGCAACATCGCTGCTGCTCAATGGCACTCTGTGTTGCAGTTCATCGGGTTGTGCCAGCCTTAGGCGGTGGAAATTGAGAATGCTGGCCGGTGCAGTGGCCGACTCGTCGGCTATCAGCAGTATCTGCTGCAGCGGTGAACCGGGATCTTGCTGCAAGCCGCTGTAGAGTGATTGATACTCACTGCTGGTAACCACCAGAGAGATAGCGCACTTGTCCAGAATATAGGCGGTTTCTTCCTGCAGCAGATGGGTGTTTATCGGCACCATGATGGCGCCTATCTTGGCCAGACCGAACCAACAGAAGATGAATTCGGCACAGTTGTTGATATGCAGCGCCACCTTGTCGCCCTTGGCGACGCCCAGCGAATGAAACAGGTTGGCGGTGCGGTTGATCTCTTTATTGAGCCCGGCATAACTGTATTCCTGGGCCAGCCCTTGAAGGTTTTCGACGATAAGCGCCGTTTTCTCTCCATAGTTGAGGGCCAGATCATCCCAGGTCTGACGTAAATCTTGTCCAGCTATTATATCCATTTGACACCTTGCTCAATAAAACGGGTTATGCAGCGAAGGCCTGTAAATACCGGCCTTCGCACGACTTCAGGAGTTATTTTTCTCCCTTGATTTTGGCCAGCCCTTTATTCACCAACTCCTGGATAGCAGCTTCGTCATAACCGATATCTTTGAGAATGGCATCGGTATCCATGCCGTGGCTTGGCATGCCGCGCCAGATCTGGCCTGGGTTGTTTTTGAATTTGGGCATCACATTGGGACCCTTGCAGGTACGGCCGTCCATGGTTTGCCACTGGGTGATAGACTCACGGGCGATGTACTGAGGATTGGACTCGAGATCTTCGGCGCTGAGTACCTTGGCACAGGCAATTTTCAGCTCGGCGAAGCGCTCGCGCACTTGTTCTATGGTGCGTTGGCCTATGTAACGCTCCAGTGCATCTTCAATTTCCTGCCCATGTGGGCATTCGATGCGGTGGATAAGCTGGGTGCCTTCCGGTACCGCTTCCGTGTGCAGCAGGTGGCCAAGACCTATGTCTTTGAACAGCTCTTCAATCTGTGTGACGCCGACCATTTCCATCACTATGTAGCCGTCTTCACACTTGTACAGACCACAACCGGCATAGTAAGGGTCACGGCCCTTGTACTGACGTGGTGCCATCTTGCCACCGTTGAAGTAGTCCATCATGAAGTACTGGCCCATGCGTAACATAACTTCATACATGGCCACGTCGATGCTTTCGCCAACACCCGTTTGCTGCGCCTTGTAAAGGGCTGCCAGCGCAGATGTGGTTACTGTCATGCCTGAAAAATAATCAGCCGTATAAGGGAAGGCCGCCATGGGTTGGTCGACATCGCCGTTTTGCATCAGATAGCCACTGAAGGCCTGGGCTATGGTGTTATAGGCGGCCAGGTGAGTGTATTCCTCGGTGCCGTACTGACCAAAGCCTGATAAGTGAGCGATAACTAACTTTTTGTTGCGTTCCCACAAGACTTCATCCGTGATGCCACGACGGGCGAAGGCCGGACCCTTGCTGGCTTCGATAAAGATGTCTGTGGTTTCCATCAGCTTGAGGAAGGCTTCGCGCCCTTCATCCTTGAAGATATTCAGCGACAAGGCATGCAGGTTACGGCGTGACAGCTCAGGATAGTTGGGTTGCACCCGGATAGTGTCTGTGTAAGCCACGTTTTCAATCCAGATAACTTCGGCGCCCCATTCGGCAAACAGTTGCCCGGCAAATGGGCCGGCAATCTCTATGCCGGAGAACACGACTCTGACACCCGAGAGAGGGCCAAATGTTGGCATAGCTAAATGATGTGACATGATCTGTTCCTTCTATCGATTCTTGGCATTGATGGCGCAGATGGTGCTGCGCCATACCGACCGGCCGGTTTCACCGGGAGCAGGGAGATTAGGCGAACCCGGCCGGTACTCATGGGCAACTACCTGTTGCGATACTCTTTCAGCACAGCACGACCCAGAGTCAGGATCTGCATCTCGTCTGAACCGCCGGAAACTCTGTCTACCCGCAGATCGCGCCAGAAGCGGCTGATGCGGTGCTCACCGGCAATGGCGTAACCCCCGAAGACCTGCATGGCATGGTCAACCACCCGGAAGGCGGCATTGGCGCAGTAGTATTTACACATGGCTGCGTCACCTGAAGTCATGATGCCGTTGTCGGCTTTCCAGGCGGTGTGATAGATCATGTTGCGCATGTTGTTCAGCTCGATGGCCATATGGGCAAACTTCTCCTGGATCAGCTGGGTACGGCCGATGGCCTCGCCGAACTGTACCCTTTGGTTGGCGTACTTGGCGGCATCTTCGAAGGCGCAGTAAGCCGTGCCATAGTTGGTGCAGGCCACCAGGAAACGTTCGTCATCGAATTCTTCTTTCACCCGCAGGAAACCGTTGCCTTCGGTGCCGAAGAAGTCTTTCTCTTCCAGCTCAACATCGATGAATTGCACTTCGCAGCAGCTGTCCATCTTCAGGCCGAGTTTGGGAAGCTTGCTGACCTTGATGCCAGGTTTGGTCATGTCGACAAAGAACTCGGAGAACACAGGTTTCTCGGAAGCTGAGTCTTTGGCCATCACCACCAGGAAGGGGCAACCGGCGGCACTGGTGATAAAGCACTTGGTACCATTGAGGTAAATCTTGCCGTCGCGGCGGGTATAGGTGGTTTGCAGGCTGCCAACATCGGAACCGGCTGAAGGCTCGGTGATGGCGGAGTTCCACATCTGTTTGCCGGTACCCAGGAAAGCCATGATCTTGTCGATCTGCTCTTGGGTGCCGTGTTTCAGTACTGTGGTAAAGCCGGCCAGTTGGAACAGGACATAGGTGGGGGCACCGAGGCGGCCCAGCTCTTCCCAGATAACCGCCAGGGTCATCAGTCCGGCTTCGAAGCCACCAAACTCTTCCGGCAATAACAGACTATCTATGCCCATTTCTGCCAGTTCTTTTACAAATCTTTCTGGATATTGACTATTTTCGTCACACTCGGAGAAATATTGTTCCCAGTTTTCTCTCTCCATTAAGTCACGAACACCTTTAACAAATAATTCCTGCTCATCAGTTAAACGATAATCCATGAAAAGTCCCCTATATAAATACATTTGTTCAAAGTAAGGTGTGAGGTGAATCTATAATCCGATCAACTCTTCCAGTTATTTTTTCGTGAATCTTTCAAGAATGAGATAATGATCATTATGTTCACGAAAACGAGAGGTGCACCGCCGGCAATAATGGCTGTTTGCAGTGGTTTTAATCCGCCCAAAGCCAACAAAACAATACCGATAACACCGACCAATACAGACCAACCTACACGAACCCAAACCGGTGGTTCATTATCCGCATCAACCCCTTTACAAGTAGACATGGCCAAGGTGTAAGAACAGGCGTTAATTAATGTTACTGTTGCCAGGAAACACAGAATAAAGAACATCCACATGGTAATGGTGCTCATAGGTAAAGCGGCCCAGGTTTCAATAATGGCCCTGGCGGCACCATACTGTTCAATCAGGGCAGGCATATTGACGATATTTTCGTTCATCAAATTAAGTGTGTTACTGCCGAGTATGGTCCACAACAACCAGGTGGAAGCTGTTAGGCCGCCTACCATGGCCAGACACAGCTGACGCACGGTTCTGCCGCGGGAGATCTTGGCCAGGAAGATACACATCTGGATGCCGTAAACTACCCACCAGGCCCAGTAGAACACTGTCCAGTCCTGAGGGAAGCTGCTGTCACTGACAGAGGCTGTGTAGAACAGCATGCGGCCCATGTTCATCAGCAATACCCCGATGGAATCGGTGAAGTAGTTCACTGTGAACGTGGTGGCACCAATGATGAGTACCCAGGCGAGGATGATAATGCTCAGGTAGCTACGCAGGTCACTGGCAATCTTGATCCCTTTTTGCAGACCAAAGGCCACACAAATGGCGTTGAAGATGATCCAGGCTGAAATAATGGTGGCATCCACTTCTATGGTGCGCGGAATACCGAACAGATACTGAATACATTCGGTAACCAGAGGTGTCGCCAGACCCAGACTGGTACCCATGGCCAGGATCAGCGCGACGACATAGATGTTGTCTATTATGGTGCCTATGATGCCTTCACACTTCTTGCCCATGATGGGATAGAGGGTGCCGCTTGGGCGTACCACGTCCATCTTCTTCACGAACAGGAAGTAACCCAGAGCCACGGAGAAGAAGGCGTAACCGGCCCATGGCAGCGGTCCCCAGTGGAACAGACTGTAAGCCAGTCCAAGTTCTTTGGCCTGTACCGACAAAGGTTCCAGTTCAAATGGGGGATAGCTGACATAGTAGTAGATTTCCAACGAGCCCCAGAACAGCACTGCGGCTGAAGTACAGGAGGCAAACATCAGGAAGATCCAGCTTCCGGTACTGAATTCAGGTTCTTCATTACCGAGGCGGTTGTTGGCATAAGGACCAAACAGCAACCAGAGCCAGCCGGCCAACATGACTATCATGTACCATTCAAATGCCCAACCCCAGCTGTGGGTTAAGTAATGGAAGACTGCACTGATTACTTCATTGGCGGCATCAAGGTCTCTCACAGTAAAGTAGGAGAGAAGGATCACTACCAATAGTGAAGGGAAAAATATCTTCGCTTCAATACCGGCCTTTTTGATCTTTTTATTTTCACTCATCAAAATTCTCCATACCCAAAAGTCTTTAACTGATTTTCAGGAAAGGTGAGCCCGTGAGGTTTAATTAAAAACCCCAGATTAATAAAAAATGATTTGGGTTTGAGCTACTGGCTAAATAGCTCAGTTATTAAAACCAATACTGCAAGTGAATGTTGAATCGACCATTCCACTCCTTATCGCTGTCTTTCAGGCCCAGACTATTGTCACCCAGCCACACAACGTTTTTGGCATGATAATAATCGACGTACACAAAGAATTGTTTGTAAGAAAGTGAGACCCCAGTGCTATTCAGTACTGAGTCGTCAAAGTTGGATTCATCTGGTGTCAAAATACTGAAGTCGTTGTAGAAGGTGAATTGGCCACCCCATTGGGTATCGACCACTTTTGACAGGTTGAATGTCATGATGTCGCCTTTGGCTGCCACTTCATAGAAGCCATTAACTGCGCCAACACCAATTTTTGAAGTATCTATTTGGCCATCATCATATGGATCAAAGTCATACTTCAAATATTGAAGTTGCACACCCCAACCACGATATTTTGCATCCAGGTGTACGGCATAGTTGAGGTTGTCTCCTGATTCATCGGCCACCGGATTATAAAGTTGGCCGTATTCAACGGAGGCTCCCAAGAGCACTTGCCAGTTGTCATTTTCCCATCTGTAGCTTTCGCGCAAGCTGACAGTGTTGTATTCCTTGTTATTATAGGTTGTGCCGTCTATGGTGCCCGAACCTATGGTACCTGCGAAGTTACGATAGTCGCTGCCCTTGTAGAGAGAGCTCTGGATGAAGGAAAAGTCTGTTTCGAAGTTATTGAATTTATGGTTGATATTGAAGCCAACACCATAGTCATCTTCGAAGCCAAGGTAGTAGTTGAGACTGTACCACCAGTTATGGGAAGCAAAGTTCTTGTTACCGAATGCCTTGCTGACCACACCGAGCTGCAGGGTCAGATCTTCATTGGCATTCCAATAGGCATAACCGTTTTTAAGATAGTCGTAACCATCGGCAAAACGATATTCGGCGACAAAACCATAGTTTTCAAAATCCTGGGAGAGTTTTATTCCCAAGGTGTTGAAATCGAAATCACCACCCGTAGCTTTTGAAGCGTCACTAAAATCTTTAATGCTGTAGTTCGCTCTTATTGAACCACTGATATCCACCGCCAAACTTGGCGCGCTAAGCGTTAATCCTAATAACATCAAGCTTAGGTTTTTTAGCTTAAACTTATTCATTAACCACCCTCCGTTTTTAATTTGAACCGATTATGGTTTCGGTCATGAATAAAAAAACATTCCCGCATCACACTTTTGGTCAATGGATTGTTACCTTGCTCGAAAATGTGTGATGCAAATCAATAAAAATGGTAAAAATGAACCATTGAAGGTCGTTATATAATCAGGGTTTGTTTAATTTGGTTGAAAAATTGGATATTGCTCACAAAAAGTGGCTCAACAAACGAATTTGTTTGGTCTTAATTGAAAATAGCTTGTATTAATAAAATGACGCTGATGGATTGTGAGAGGTTTATTTAATTAATCTGATAATCAATTAAGCAACTCTAAATTTGGTTAAGGTGAACTAATCTATTATCCATATTGATATTTAAATGGGTGTGGACTTTTATTCCCTTTCGTTACCCAGGAGGGTGCGACTTTGTGTGATGCAAGCCTGAAATTTTATTAATTATGGGTTTCCGATCACCAATGTTGAGGAATGTAAACCAGTAGAGACGAATGTTTATAGTGATACTTAGACTGGAGATAAGATGAAGATCATTGCATGTTATAAGCTTGTCCCGGAAGAGCAGGATATCAAAGTCATTCCCAACCTTCCTGTAGATACAAGTAATGTAAACAAAAAGATAGGCCAATTCGATCTGTGTGCCGTTGAAGCTGCGGTACAAATCAAGGCAACCCAGAGCGATTGCAGCATTACGGCGTTGAGTATAGGCGCAGATGCACTGGCCGCCCCCAAAGCTTGCAAAGATATCCTCTCAAGAGGCCCGGACGCGCTGACCCTGGTTTGCGATCCCAAGCTGGAGCAGGCGCTGCCCCATCAAACTGCCCGAGTCTTGGCTGCTGCTGCCAAGCAGGAAGGGTTTGAGCTGATCCTCTGCGGTGACGGTTCGGGTGACCTCTATGCCCAGCAGGTAGGTTTGCTGCTTGGTGAATTGCTGCAAGTACCTTGCATCAATGGTGTCAGCAAAATTCTGGAAGTCGCCAACGGTATGGTCAGGGTTGAGCGCGAGCTGGACGACGAAGTTGAAGAGTTGGAGTTGTCGCTCCCTGCCGTGTTGGCCGTTTCTGCCGATATCAACGAACCTCAAATCCCTTCAATGAAAGCCATTCTGGCGGCGGGCAAAAAGCCGGTCAACAAGTTGGCTTATGCCAAACTGGCGCTGGAAGAGATCCCGCAGCTGGTGGAGCTGGTGTCTATTACTGCGCCAGAGCAGAAGGCCCGCAAGCAGATCATTATCGAGGGTGATGATGAAGGCCAGGTTGCCGAGTTTGTCGGCCATATTGGCAATGTGTTGAATTGAGGGGGATGAAATGAACAAGCTAGCAAATGTTTGGGTTTTCAGCAGCGAGGCTGCTCGTCTGCCCGAAGTAATGGCCGCCGGTCTGCAACTGGGTGACAGTGTCTCTGTATTCGTCTTGGGTGGTGCCGATGAGGTTGCCAGGGCTGCAGCATTGGGCGCAAACAAGGTGTATCACCTGGGCGAGAAGGACTCAAGCCGCATAGTGGAAGAGTACGCCTTGACCATGGCCAAGGCGATTGAAGCCGAAGCGCAGGCGTCCCTGGTCTTGCTGCCAGCCAGCCGTCGTGGCAAGGCGTTGGCCGCCAAGCTGGGTGTGTGCCTGAGTGCCGGGGTTTTCAATGATGCCGCCGAACTCACAATCGATGGCGAAGGCCATGTCGGTGCCAAGCACCTGGTCTACGGTGGCCTGGCCATCGGCGCAGAGAAGATCACCTCTCAAATTGCTGTGGTGACTCTGGCCGCCGGCGCCTTCAAGGAGTTGCCAGCCGAAGAAGCAGGCCGCAGCGCCGAAACTATCACTCTGGAATTTGTTGCCCCAGCCAATGGGATTCGTTGCCTGGCACGTCGACCAAAGGAAAAATCCAATATCGACCTGGGTAAGGCCAAGCGCGTTATCGGTGTGGGCAATGGCATAGGTTCGCAGGATAACCTGAAGCTGATTGAACAGCTGGCCGCCAAAGTTGGTGCTGAACTGGGCTGCAGCCGTCCGATTGCCGAAACTGAAAAGTGGATGGAGCGTGAGCGCTACATTGGGGTTTCAGGTGTGATGATCAAGCCTGATGTCTATATGGCCATAGGGATTTCCGGTCAGATCCAGCACATGGTTGGCGTCAACGACTCCCTGACCATTATTGCTGTCAACAAAGACAAGAATGCCCCCATCTTCCAGTATGCGGATTACGGCATTGTCGGTGATATCAACAAGATAGTTCCAGCCCTGCTGAACAGTTTCAAAGGCTAACTGTCTGGCCCGGCTACCGGCTCAAGGGGCCGGTAGTCTCGAATTCAAGAGAGGATCAGCATGTCAGAAGATGCATTTGACGCAATCATAGTGGGAGGCGGGCTCGCCGGCTGCGTTGCTGCCTATGTCCTGGCCAGTCAGGGCGCCGATGTTCTGGTGATTGAACGCGGCAACTATGCCGGGGCCAAGAATATGACTGGCGGTAGACTCTACGCCCACAGCCTGGAAAAGATTATGCCCGATTTTGCCAAACGGGCGCCGCTGGAGCGTAAGGTTACCAAGGAAAAAGTATCGTTTCTCACTGATGATACTGCAGTAACCCTGGACTATCACAACGGCCGTGGTCAGGAGCCGGTAGAGGAATCTTATACTCTGCTCAGGGGCACTTTCGATCAGTGGCTGGCCGAACAGGCCGAGGAAGCCGGGGCTCAGTTTATTACCGGTATTCGGGTTGAAAAAATCCTCAAGGAAGACGGTAAGGTCATAGGGGTGGAGGCCGATGGCGACTCACTGCTGGCCAAGACAGTGATTCTGGCTGAAGGGGTCAACCCTCTTCTGGGGGAACAGCTCGGCATGGTTAAGCCCAAGGTGCAATCCAGTGCCATGGCGGTCGGAGCCAAGGAGCTTATCGCCCTGTCAGAGCAGCAGATACGGGATCGTTTTAATGTCAGTGGTGATGAAGGCGTTGCCTGGCTGTTTGCCGGTTCACCCTCCAATGGTCTCTTGGGCGGGGGCTTCCTTTACACCAATAAAGACACTGTTTCTTTGGGGATTGTTTGTGGCTTGCACCACATAGAAACCTCTTCCAAGACAGTGCCGCAGATGTTGGAAGACTTCAAGAATCATCCGGCGATCAAGCCTTTGATTGAAGGCGGCAAGTTGCTTGAGTACTCAGGCCACGTGGTTCCCGAGGCCGGACTGAACATGCTGCCCAAGCTGGTGGATGACGGTGTCTTGATTGCCGGGGATGCCGCAGGTTTCTGTCTCAACGTGGGCTATACGGTCCGCGGAATGGACTTGGCTATCGCATCCGGTGAGGCCGCCGCCAGAGCCGTGCTCGCCGCCAAGGCCAAGAATGATTTCAGTGCCGCCGGGCTCGGTGCCTATCAAACACTGCTGGACAACAGCTTTATCATGAAAGATCTCAAGCTGTACCAGAAATTACCCGCCTTTATGGAGAACCCAAGGATCTTCAATCAGTATCCCAAGCTGGTCGCCGACATTATGCAGGAGATGTTCACCATAGATGGCAGCGCCTCGCAACCTCTGCGCAAGACCCTGATGAAGCATGCCAAAGAAGTGGGTTATATGAATCTGATTAAAGATGGTATTAAGGGGATGACAGCGATATGAGCGAGCCAGTCAATGTTGATGTGAAATTGGGGGTGAACAAGTTCTATGTCGATGAAGGGCATCCACATATTGAGCTTGTTGAAAACCCGGATATCAATGAATTCCGTAAGTTGGTTAACGCCTGCCCAGCAGGACTCTATAAAATTCAGGACGACGGCAGCCTTAAATTTGACTCTGCCGGTTGTTTGGAATGTGGCACCTGTAAAATGCTTTGCGGTGAAAGCATTATCAAGAAATGGGAATATCCCAGAGGTACATTCGGTATTGAATATCGTTATGGCTAGTGCCGCTTGAAAACCTTAAATCTGAATTTAAGTTAGTTTTCTAACGAGCTCGATTGTGCAAAATGAGAGCATACACTTTTAATGTTGTTAGATCTGTTTAATAAACAGATTTTGATAATTCTTAACTTGAAGCGTTGTGCTCTTATTTTTAACTCTTAACCTGTTTAAATATTTGTCTGCGACTTATGTAGTTTGCTAACTGTAACCGTTTTCTCACTTTTGAGCTTCAGATTTGTTTTAGTCCCATTTTTTATTCAGTATTTCTCGACTGAGAAATCAGGCTGAAGATTAATGGCACATTTTGTGAACGAATAAATCAACCATGTTTATTGGTTTAATATAAGAGATTAGCATATGAAAGCTAAAAAGTTCGATGAAATGGAGTTTACGCCATTACATAAGAAAATCATGTTTTGGGGCAGTGGTGGTCCCTTCCTCGACGGTTATATTCTGGTCATTATTGGCCTGGCGCTTGAGCAACTGATCCCTGAAATGCAGCTGGATGCCAACTGGATAGGCCTGGTTGGGGCATCTACCCTGGTGGGCCTATTTGTCGGTACCGCACTCTTTGGTTACATCGCCGACCTATTCGGTCGTAAGTTAATGTTTCTAATAGATATCATAGCGATAGCCGTGTTATCTGTCGCCACTATGTTCGTTTCATCGCCGATAGAGTTAGTGGTGATGCGCTTCCTTATCGGGGTAGTGATAGGGGCCGATTACCCCATTGCCACCTCCATGGTGGCCGAGTTTTCCCCAACCAAGAAGCGGGCCTTTACCATGGGCTTCATAGCCTTGATGTGGTATGTGGGCGCTACTGCGGCCAATGCGGTAGGTTATCTGCTTTATGACGTTGAAGGGGGCTGGCGCTGGATGCTCGGCAGCGGCCTGATCCCTTGTCTGGTAATCCTGCTTGGGCGTTTCCATCTGCCCGAGTCTCCACGCTGGCTACTGCGCAAGGGCCGTATCGCTGAGTACAAACAAGTTATGCAACAGTACTTTGGCGGCAATATTCATATTGAAGCGGAAGAGAAGATCGATACCCAGTATCGTAAGCTGTTCGAAAAACGCAACTTCACCATGATCATCTTTATCGGCACAATTTGGACCTGCCAGATCATTCCCATGTTTGCCATCTACACCTTTGGGCCGCAGATAGTCGGGGCCTTGGGTTTTTACGATGGCAAAGACTCGGCGCTTGGCAACATTATTATCAGTACCTTCTTTATCATAGGTTGTATTCCGGCCATGTATTGGCTGGATTCCATGGGCCGTCGACCACTGCTTATCATCAGCTTTGCCATGATGACCTTGTCGCTGGCCATGCTGGGGCTGGTTTCCTCGCCTGGTATCTGGGTCGTGATTGCGGCCTTTGGCATGTACGCCTTCTGCTCCGGAGGCCCTGGGATCTTGCAGTGGCTCTACCCCAATGAGCTGTTCCCTACCGATATCCGCGCTTCGGCCGTGGGTGCCGTGATGTCTTTCAGCCGTATAGGCACCATACTCTCGACCTATGCCTTGCCTGTGTTTATGAACGCTTATGGTGTTTCCTGGACCATGATGGCCGGTGCCGGTATTTCACTGTTGGGCTTGGTGGTTTCCATCTTGCTGGCACCGGAAACCCGTGGCATGACCCTGGCGGACACCAGTGTTGCAGGATTTGTAAAGCACTGATTATAAAATACTAATCATCTATCGTTAGTTATCAATTACTGAGAAATCGCCGCCTCATGGGAGGCGGCAACAGCTTCAACGGTCGGCGACATAAGGGTTGTGGCGCCGCTCTTCAGCAAAAGTGGACATGGGGCCATGACCGGGAATAAAGCAAGTATCTCCCCCCAGCGGCCAGAGTTTGTTCTTGATGGAATCCAGTAGCGCCGCGTGATTACCGCCGGGAAAATCGCAGCGGCCTATGGAGTGTCTGAACAGCACATCGCCAACCCAGGCCAACTTGGCCGCTGGGGCAAAGAATACCAGGTGGCCTGGTGTATGGCCCGGGCAATGAATCACCTGAAGTTGTAACTCGCCGACCCAAATAGTGTCATCCTGCTCAAGAAAGCGGTCTGGATAAAAGACATCACAGTGGGGAAATTGATATAGACGACATTCCTCCGGCAACATATCAAACAGAAAAGTATCATCCTTATGAGGGCCGAGTATTTCGGAAGATGAACTCTTGGCCAATAATCTGGCCGCGCCGATATGATCTATATGGCCATGGGTCAGGAGTATCTTATCCAGCTCCAGTTTATTGTCTTCAATAAAACTTGTTATCTTTTCTACTTCACCACCTGGGTCTATTACAGCAGCCTTGTTGCAACCATCTTGCCAAACAATACAGGTATTTTGTTTGTAATGAGTTACAGGAATAATTTTGAAGTTTACATTTTTTGCCATTTATATCTCCACAATTATATAACTATAAACTGAGTTTACTTGTCGATGGATTCTATTGGTTGATATTGCTCAATAAATCAAAAATTATTTTCTGTGATTTTATATTTAAATTAATTAAATGGATTGCTTCAGGCTTTAAATTTATACCTTATTGTTCAATAATCTATTTCACTTGGATTATTGTGAAATGGCTCAAAGGGATTGCGGGCTAATTTCTATAATATTGACCATGTTCCAGCATTTCTATCTGGATTGACTCGAATATGCCTGGGGTTATACTGCCGTAGGTACCTGTCACAGAGTTTAGACAGGCGTCCTGCTTACTGATGAAAACTTGCTGAGGTATCGATGAACTATCGACTGACAAACGAACAAGAAGCATTTATTGCAGGAGTAAGAGACCTGATGTCACAGGAGGACTGGGAGCGCTATTTCTCCGCCTGCGATGACAACAATGAATATCCTGAACGTTTTGTCAAAGAGCTGGCCAAGCTGGGGCTGGACAGTTTGCTGCTTCCGGAAGAATACGGTGGCAGCGATGCCGGTCTGGTGACTCTGGCCTTGATCTGGGAAGAGTTGGGCCGTCTCGGTGCGCCAACCTATGTGCTTTATCAGATGGCGGGTTTTCCCACTATATTGCAGGAAGGCACCCAGGAGCAGATCGACAAGATCATGGCCTATATAGGTACCGGCAAACAGGTGTGGAACTCGGCGGTCACCGAGCCGGATGCCGGCTCGGATGTTCGCAGCCTACAGACCACTTATACCCGAAAGAAGGGCAAGGTCTACCTCAATGGCACCAAATGTTATATCACCAGTGCCGCCGAGACCCCTTACCTGGTGGTGATGGCCAAAGATTCCGCCAGCTTCGAACCAATTTTCTCCGAATTTTTTGTCGATATGAGTAAACCGGGAATCTCTGTCAGCCACTTGCCCAAGCTGGGACTGAAGATGGACAGTTGCTGTGTGGTGGAGTTCGACAACGTAGAGCTGGAGGAAAAGGACTTTTTCGGTACCGAAGGCAACGGGTTTGCCAGGGTGAAGAAGGAGTTTGATCTGGAGCGTTTCCTCATTGCCTGCAGCAACTATGGTTGCGCCTATTGCGCCTTCGAAGATGCCGCCCGTTACGCCAACAAGCGGGTACAGTTTGACTTGCCGATCGCCAAGACACAGCTGATCCAGGAAAAGTTTGCCTATATGTCGGTGCAGCTCACCAACATGAAGAACATGATTTATCACACCGCCTGGAAGGCCGACAACGGCCAGATGACCCCGGGCGATGCCGCCAAGTGTAAGCTCTACTGCTCCAAGGCGGCCTTCGATGTGGTTGACAATGCCATGCAGGTGTTTGGCGGCCAGGGGATCACCGGCGAGCATCGCATCAGCCGTTTCTGGCGCGATCTGCGGGTCGACAGAGTTTCCGGCGGCTCGGAAGAGATGCAGGTGCTGACGCTGGGCCGGGAAGTGCTCCGGGAGTATGTGTAGTCTTTAGGTAAAGACAGATACCGCCCACAATGTGGCCGAGTTGGTCTTCCTGTTGGCCAAGCTGCAACCGTTACCTATCTGAAGCCTTACTGCAGTTGGTACTGGATAACTCCGTCCTGGGTCAGGCGGAAGATCCACAGGGAGTCGCCTTCGCGGTAATACCAGCTGTTGGCCAGGCCTTCTTCGGCTTTTAACTGAGAAGTGAACTCGCTCATTGCCGCGGCGGGCAGACGGAAACTGCCGCTGGAGCTGTTGTTGTCCAGATCATTGTTGACCTTTATCTCCGTGGCCGAGGGCGGCAATATCGGTGGCAGCCAGCCTCGCTCGAATACTCCTTCAGCCCGTGCTTCGGCCTCGGTGGGGTATTGTTCGCTGATGACATCGCTGCAACCCCAGAGTAAGGCGGTTAATGTCAGCATGGAGCTGATGGAAAGGGAACGCATCAGTGGTTTCATCTTGGGCTCCTTGTCAGTGAAATGGCGTTTTACTGTAACAAAGGCGGCCTGTACCTAGTCTGAAGCCAAGTGAATTGATGGGTGAGCACTGAACTCAGTGTCCACCCATCGGCTGGTTAATGCTTACCACAGCTTGGATGTATAACACCTTCAGTGTTGTTGCCAAGCCCGAGGAAATCGAGGATATGTGGGGTCACTCCATCGACCTGCGTCATGGCGGTTTGGCTTAAATCTCCCTGGCAATAGGGGCTAATGCCCGGGTTATCCAGGCTGTTGTTGAGGATCAGAAAGGTATTGCGCTCGCCGGCACTCTGGCCGCCATGACCGGTTCCCAAACCGCCGTGATCTGAAGTCACCAGAATCAACCAATCTTCGTCCTGATAGTTGGGCCTTGAGGTCAGCGCTTGCAGCACTTGGGCTATCTGCTGATCTTCGTCGCGTATCTTTTGCTGATAGGTGGGATGCAGTGGTGCATAGGCATGGGTATGAATATCTGTGTTATGCAGATAGTAGAAGATGGCCGTGGGTGGGTTTTGCCAGCCCAGCCACTGTTTGACCGTGTCTGTAGCCTGTTGTGAGTTCTTGTTGGCATTGCTGACCACGAGATCGGCCTTGGCGGGTTTCAGGTTGTGGGTCAGATTGAACCAATCGGCAACCAGCGCCGTGGTTGCGGTAGGGTAGGCCTGCTTTATCAGATCAAAGACATGAGGTTTTTGCAGCATCAGGCTGCTGTCGTTGGAGTGGACGCCGTGTTTATCGGCCCAGAATCCGGTGAAGACGCTGGACCAACCTGGCCCACTGAAGGTGGACTGGTGTCCACCGGCCAGCAGATTGTTGTGAAAGGCGCCTGTTGCAATCAGGCTATCCAGTGCCGGCGTCTCGGCGCAATCCTCACATTGGATGGCATCGCCCCTCAAACCGTCCAGTCCTATCACCAGAATGTGTTTATTACCGGGTATCGGGTTCTTGATGCCGTGGCTGTCGAAGCGCTCATAATAGTCCATCGGCTGTTGCCCCTTATTGAGCTGCAGGCCACCTACGTCGGCGGCTCTCTGGCTGCTGAGGCTGCAATTACCGCTTTGGGTGTGGTAGTTGAATGACTGACACCAATAGCTTCTCTGATCATCGACACAGGCATCGGCACAGGCCTCTGCGCTCAGGCCGGGCAGCTGTTCGCTGTTGTACCCGGGTAAAAAGGCTTGCTCCACATGAACAAACTGTTCGAGTGAACTGGGCTTCAAGCTGTAATGGGCATAGGGGTTACCGGGATAATCTGTCTTGAGTCCACCGACATCGGCCGCGCGTTTGTCGCTGAGATCGCAGGATTGATTCTGTTTGTGATAATCAAAAGAGACGCACCAACTGCGTCCTTCCTCAAGACAGGCACTGGCACATTGAGCCGCGGTTACCCCGGACAACTTCTCTGAGTTGTAACCGGAAATCGCAGCATTGTCTGTCATCTCAAACCTGGACAGCGGATTGTCGCTCGCCTGGGCGCCGGCCGCGACCAGCAGCAATAGGCTGAGACTCAGGGGTGAAGTTTTCATTGTTAGCTCCTTGCTTTATAGGGAAGGCAAGTGGGTATCTGCCTCTTCCCCGGTTATGGGTTCCCGGTTTATTTCAGTGAAAGCTAATGACGGGGCTGTGAATCCTGATTCAGTTTTAGTTAATTACGGCTAGGCAAAAGCAAGCCCCGGGTCACCCGAGTGTCATTGCCTCTGTTGAGAATGGCTGCATTCGAACACAGACGAGGACCTATGAAATGCGCTCCACCTTAGCTTGCCTGTTGCTGCCCATGATGGCGGCGACTCCAGCCCTGGCCGAAGAATCGGCTCCGTTGCAATTTACTCTGAATACTGATGGCGGCATCAAGGTCGCCAATCACGACAAATCGGCCACTTTTCAGTTGGGTGGTCGCTTGCAATTCGACTATGACGCCACCGAATCAAAAGATAACCAGCTCGATACCGAGGACTTCGATGTGCGCCGGGCACGTTTGTATGTCAAAGGGCATGTCGGTGACTGGGGTTACAAGGCGCAGTTCAACATTGCCGAGAGTGACGGTGGCAAGGGGGGCAATGCCGAAGACCTCTATCTGAGCTACCTGGGATTTGGCAAACAGGCGCAGATCACCATAGGTAAACAGGCCGAGCCTTTCGGCCTGGAACGCCTGATGAGCTCCAAGGATATTTCAGCCCTTGAACGCAGTGCCATGACTGAACTGCACAGTCCGGGCCGGGCGCTCGGGGTCAAACTGCACGGTGTCGGAAGCAACTGGACCTATGCCCTGGGGGTATTTGAGTCAGATGGCGACGGTGGCAACGACTTCGAACATAAGGCGATGACAGGTCGCTTTACTTATACCCCCTACCAAGTAGGTGATGCCGTTATTCACTTAGGCGCCAGCTACACCCAGCGTGATGCCGATGTCAGCGAAGACGAGGTCAAGGGCTATGGCCTGGAACTGGCTGCCAGTAGCGGCCCTTTGCATTTGCAGGCGGAATACTTCGGCAGCGAGTTCGGCGATGAAGATCTCGACGGTTTCTATGTTCAGGGCGGCTGGGTGATTACCGGGGAATCCCGTCCTTACAAGCAAGGCAACTTCGGCCGGGTCAAACCGGGCAATGCCTATGGTGCCTGGGAGCTGGTATTGAGGTTCGAACAGGGCGACGGCAACTATGGTGATATTGGCCTGGACAAGAGCACTCAACTGTACGACGGCAATATGTACACCCTGGGGGTGAACTACTACGCAGATAAAAATGTCCGTTTGGGCCTCAACTACTCCAAGGGTGAAGCCGAGGACCTGCTGGGGAACGAGTTCAGCGGCAGTGAACTGCGGGCCAGGTTCCAGTACGCCTTTTAATTCAATGGCTGCGCCTGGGGTTGTCACAGTTCTGTCTTGATATGACGTAATAATGACGTTTCTGTTACGCCGGCAGGCGCAGGTTCAATAGCACAGCGAGGAAAACAAGATGAACAAGCTCAATCAACTGCTGCTCACTCTGAGCCTTAGCGGGGCGGCTCTTTTCAGCCAAAGCGCGCTGGCATTGGAGTCGCTGAAAATAGCCTTGATCCCATCGGAAGATTCCCGAGCCATGATCAAACAGTCACAGGCGTTGATGGATGAACTGGGTAAACAATTGGGGGTTAAGGTCGAAGGCTTTGTTGCTACCGACTACAACGGGGTGATAGAAGCGCTGAGAGCCAAGCATATTGATATCGCCTATCTGGGTCCCTTCTCTTATGTCAAGGCGACTCAGGTCACGGATGTTGAGGCCTTTGTGGTGGCCGAAACCAAGAAGAAGGGCGCTGTGGCCTATCACAGCCAGATCATCGCCAGAGCTGATTCAGATATCAAAGGTATTCAGGATCTTAAGGGTAAAGATTTCGCCTTTGTCGACCCCACTTCCACCTCAGGTTATGTGTTTCCTATGGTGGGATTGAAGCATGCCGGTATTGAACCCAAAGACGACTTTGCCAACCTCATCTACACAGGGGCTCACGATGCCAACATACTGGCAGTGAAACATCGCCGGGTGGATGCTGCGACTGTGGCCGACAGGATCCTCAGTGCCGCCGTCGACAAAGGCATGATCGGCAGTGAGGAATACCGTGTGGTTTGGCGCTCGCCGGCTATCCCCGAGTCTCCCATGGTTTGGCGTAAAGACCTGGCCGAAGAAGACAAGCAGAAGATCCGCACTGCCTTCCTGAGCCTGAAGAATCTGCAGTTCGGCGATCAGGGGGAGGTCAATCGCTATGTGGCTACAGATGATGCCGCATACGATGTTGTCCGCGAAGCGGCCAAGTTGGCACGGCAGTAATGGCAGGGTCAGAAAGATGATTGAAGTCAGAAACTTGAGTAAAGCATACGGCGAGACCCGGGTATTGGAAGATATCAACTTCAAGGTCGAAGCCGGTGAGTTTGTCGTGGTACTCGGCCCCTCGGGGGCGGGAAAGTCCACGCTGCTGCGCTGCATCAACCGCCTGACGCCGCCTTCCAGCGGTGAGGTGTTGATCGACGGCGAGTCCTATCCTGTGGGAGACAAGCATGCCTACCGAATATTATCTCAGCGAATTGCGATGGTGTTTCAGCATCATAATCTTGTTGATCGTTTATCTGTAATCAAAAACGTGCTCACCGGGCGCATGGCCAAGATCCCCTTCTGGGCCTGTCTGTTGCAGCTGTTTCCCAAACAGGATGTGGAGGCGGCATTGAACGCCATCGCCCAGGTTGGACTGGAGGAGAAGGCCTGGAATCGCGCCGATAACCTCAGCGGTGGCCAGCAGCAAAGGGTTGGCATCGCCAGGGCGCTGGCCCAGGAGCCTGACCTTATATTGGCCGACGAGCCAGTGGCCAGTCTCGATCCCAAGACCTCAAGACAGATCCTTGGGTATATCCGCGAAGTGAGCCGCAAGAACAATATCGCCGTGCTCTGCAACCTGCACCAGATAGATTACGCCATGGAATTCGGCCAAAGGATCATAGGGATCTCCGGCGGCCACATAGTCTTCAACGGCAAGCCCGAGGAGCTGACCCCCGAGATAGTGGCGCAAATTTATCCCGGCCTGGAAGATGAAGGCATTGCCAAGTTGGTCAGTCGCACCGCTGAGGAACTGCGGCGCAAGAAGGCCGGCGCACCGGTGTTGAAGGAGGCCCTATGTTGAAACAGTATCGATTTGTGGCCAATGCGCCACGTGGCCCCATGGGCTGGTGGGTGTTGCTGCCCATAGCTTTGGTCTCGCTGGCCACACTCAGCTGGACGGTGACAGGCACAGACACTGAAATTGGCAAATTAGTGCAGGGACTGCCCTGGATAGCCGACTTTATCGGCCGCATGTTGCCTCCCAATCTAAGCTATATCACTGACAACTTGATAGGCCCTGCGCTGCAGACCTTGCAAATTGCGCTGTTGGGGACTCTGTTGTCCATAGTGTTGGCCGTGCCGGTCAGCTTGCTGGCTGCCCGTAATCTGTCACCCAACGCCTGGCTCTATCACAGCAGTCGTCAGGTGCTGAACGTGCTCAGGGGCATAAATGAAATTATTCTGGCACTGATCTTCGTAGCCGCCGTTGGCCTTGGGCCCTTTGCCGGTGTGCTGGCGTTGGCAGTGCATGGTGCAGGCATGGTGGGCAAGTTCTTCTCTGAAGCGATTGAAGAGATTGATCAGGGCCCGATAGAGGCGATGCGCGCCTCAGGTTGCTCTACGCCGAAAATCGTGCTATTCGGCATACTGCCGCAGGTATTGCCGGCATGGATCGGGGTGGTGCTGTACCGCCTGGAAGCCAATATCCGTATCTCCACTATTCTGGGAATGGTCGGCGCCGGAGGCATAGGCTTTGAGCTGATGACCACCATGAAGTTATTCGAGTATGAGAATACCGCCGCTTGTGTGCTGGTTATCCTCTTGCTGGTGTTTGCTACCGACATCATCTCCGCCAGATTACGCAGTTTTATTCGCTGATTTCAGGACCACAACAAGATGTACAGATATCACAATCCTGTAGAGATAATTACAGGGCTGGGGGCCCTGCGCGCCCTTGAATCCCGGGTGGCACAACAAGACTACGTGCTGCTGACCCACCCAGGGCAGACGTTTACGACCATGGCAGAGCGGGTGATTGCCGCAGCCGGTAGGCCACCACTGGCTTGCTTGACCGATGTGGAAGACAATCCTTCACTGGCCAACCTGCAGCGTCTGTGTCGGCAATTACAGGCTCTGCCGGCCAAGCCAGCGCTGCTGTTGGCGTTGGGCGGTGGCTCGGTGATAGATGCCTGCAAGGTACTTTGTGCCACAGGGGGCGATTTTGACCGCCTGAGAGCCATGCTCAATGGAGCCGAGCCCGTGGCGCCCTTGCCCTATATCGCGATTCCCACCACCTCGGGTACCGGCAGCGAAGTGACCTGCTGGGCCACGGTTTGGGATCCCGAGACGCAGCGTAAGCACTCCTTGGCGCACCCGGCGCTTTATGCCCGGAGCGCCTTGTTGGAGCCCGAGTTGACCTTGAGTTTGCCACTGAATCTCAGCATTTCTACCGCACTCGATGCCCTGTCTCATGCGCTGGAAAGCCTGTGGAATCACAACCGGAATCCGCTGAGCAGTCAATATGCAGTGAGAGCAGCACAGATGATTTTATCTCAGCTACCTAGGCTTAAGCTTTGCAGTCATGAACTGGCACTACGGGAGACACTGCAGCTGGCCTCCCTGTTTGCCGGATTGGCGTTTTCCAATACCAAGACCTCACTGGCACATAACATCTCCTACCGGGTGACGTTGGAAAAAGGGGTCAGCCACGGCCAAGCATGCAGCTTTACTCTGCCGATGATCATCCGCGCCATGAGTGGCGATACCCAAGTACAGCCGCTGTTGGAGCAGGTTTTTGGTTGCCCGCCACTATTGGCCGCAGAGCGGTTGGAACAGCTACTGCTCAGGCTGGGTATCGATGTTGACCCCAGACGTTATGGTTATCGGCCCCAGCAGTGGCTGGCACTGGTAGCCGAAGCGGCCGATGGTCAGCGAGGGCGCAACTTCAGCGGCGACCCGCAGCGCCTGTTGGCGCTCTATCAACAAAGTTTTCAGATGGATGAGGTAATTTCATGTCAAAAGTAGCAGGTGTGATATTCGATTGGGCCGGAACCACAGTGGACTTTGGTTCCTTTGCACCGACCAGTATCTTTGTCGAGGCCTTTGCCCAGGCCTATGATTTCGAACTTTCACTCAAGGAAGCCCGTGGCCCCATGGGGTTGGGTAAGTGGGACCATATTCGCGCTCTGGGTGATATTCCTGCCATCGCCGAACGCTGGTTGGCGCAATTTGGCCGTACCATGAGTGATGAGGATGTCGATGCTATCTACCGGCGTTTTATGCCGTTGCAAATTGCCAAGGTCGGCGAGTTTGCCGACCTTATCCCGGGGACGCTGGAGACAGTAGCCTGGCTCAGGCAGCAAGAGATCAAAATAGGTTCTTGCAGCGGTTATCCGAGAGAAGTGATGGCTGAGTTGTTGCCGGCGGCCAAGGCGCGCGGCTTTGTTCCCGACTCTGTGGTCGCTACCGGTGAACTCAGTGCCGGTGGCCGTCCCGGCCCCTGGATGGCGCTGCAAAACGTGCTTAATCTGGGGATTAACGATGTTGGACATTGCCTCAAGGTGGATGATTCGGCGCCTGGCATTCACGAAGGGCGCAGTGCCGGCATGTGGACTGTAGGTCTGAGTCTTTCCGGTAACGAATCCGGTATGACACTGGCAGACTTTCTGGCTGCTACCGAGGCCGACAAGGTGTTTGCCCGCCGTACCGCTTCTGTCAATCTGGCTGCTGCAGGGGCGCACTACATCATTGATACTATTGCGCAGTTGCCTGAGGTAGTGCTGGATATCAACGCCAGATTGGCACGGGGTGAGCGGCCCTGATATTCAAGTAAAATCACTGTTAAGCAGCCCTTATTCTCCAGCAGGAAAGGGCTGCTTTTTTGTATGACTGGATTGCGTTTAACCAGTGCCGGCAAGCCGGGATCAAACACTTATCTGGGTATCCTTGTGCTGGGCGACTAGGGCTATCAGGGTCTTTATCATGGGGGAGTTGAGCTGTTTATTGTGCACCACCAGGCTGCTGCTGGCCTTGAGCTGGTCACTGACAATCCGCTTGGTTACTACCTGTTCGTGGGGCGTATGCTCATCCTCGGCCACCACAGAGATACCCAGGCCCTGGGCGACAGCTTCGCGCACCGATTCGCGGCTGCCCAGCTCATAGGCAAGCTGAGGGACAATGCCCGCGTTTTGCAGCGCGCCAAGAAACAGCTTGCGAGTCAGGGAACCTGGCTCGCGGATCAATAGCTCCTCATTGGCAAAGTCTTCTATGCTCAGGGTGTCCTTACGGCACAGCCGATGGTCTCTTGGCAAAATCGCCATCAGCTTATAGCGATAATAATGGAAAGCCTGCAGCCCTGGCTGACTCTGCGGCAGGACAAAGAAACCGGCATCCACAGCTTCTGTCTCCAGCAGTTGCAATACCTTGTTGGAGGCGGCAAAGGTGATATTGACCTTGATGTTGGGGTAAATAAGCCGAAACTCGCGCACTATGGCCGACAGTCTGACAGGGTTGACGGCGGCGATATGCAGCTCGCCGGTTTGGCTTATGCTGTGGGAAAGCAAAATAAACTCGGCTTCTTTCAGCTGGCTGAGTATTGCCCTGAATGAAGGCAACAGCGCTACCCCGAGCTGGGTCAGGCGATTATTTTCCCGCTGGCGCAGAAACAGCTTGGCGCCATAGGCTTCTTCCAAAGAGGCTATCTGATTGATGATAGAGGGTTGCGATACTTGCAGGTGTTCGGCGGCCTCTTTAAAACTGCGCTGCTGCGCCAGAGCACAGAAGGCGCGGATCTGAGCGAGTGAAATTTGAGGCTTGGGCATCTTTTCACGAGTAAACAGGGGCTGATGGCATAATTTTGCTACCAATTTATGACGCCACTATGACATGACCTGGATACAACCAGGATATAAGAGCAGAGATCAGAGCTGTTGCAGGCTGGCCAGCAAACGGTCCATTGCCCGATAACCCAGGGCCTGGGCCAGATGGCGCCGCTCGACCATGGGGCTGAGCTGCAGATCGGCTATTGTGCGTGCCACTCGTTGCAGCCGATGAAAGCTGCGCACCGATAATCCCAGCTGATTGACACTCTGTTCGAGAAACGCCAGATCGCCGGGTTTGAAACCTGCCTGCTTCAATGCCTTACTGCCCAACTGACTATTGAGTACGCCGGCGCGGCTGAGTTGTAGTTCCCTGGCCGCAGCGACTCTGGCGGCTATCTGCTCACTGGTTTCACCCTGCGCCGCCTCTGAGGTCAAGGCGCCTGGCGGGAGTTTGGGCACCTCAATGGTGAGGTCGAATCTGTCAATGAAAGGGCCTGACAGCCGGGCCAGGTAACGGCGGATCTGCTCTGGGCTGGCGCGGCTTCCCGGGCCGGCATCTCCACAAGGGCTGGGATTCATGGCGGCGATGAGTTGAAAACGGGCATCGAAGCGCAGTTTGGCTGCGGCGCGGGAGATGATGACATGGCCGGTTTCCATGGGTTCACGCAAGCAGTCGAGTACCTTGCGGGGAAACTCGGCAATTTCATCGAGAAACAGCACTCCCAGGTGAGCCAGTGAAATCTCGCCGGGTTTGGGAATCGAGCCGCCACCCACCAAAGAGATGGCGGAGCTGGTGTGGTGCGGAGCGCGAAACGGGCGGCGATAAAACTCCCCCGGCTCAGTGGCCATACCGGCCACTGAATGAATCGCAGCCACTTCCAGCGCCTCTTCATAACTCATGGGGGGCAGGAGTGAGATTATCCGGCTGGCCAGCATGGTTTTGCCTGTGCCAGGTGGCCCCAGCATCAGCAGGTTATGCCCGCCGGCGGCAGTGATTTCCAGTGCTTGTTTGGCTTGATATTGGCCTATGACCTCCGACAGGCAATCACTCGAGTGCGGCTTTGACTGTTCCAGCCATTCGGTTCCCGGCACTATCCCCGGCAGGGTTTGTTGCCCGTGCAGATAGGCGGCGATATGTTGCAGGTGCTGGGCCAGGCAACATTGCCGGTAGCCCACCAAATCGGCCTCACTGCGGTTATCCTGTGGCAATACCAGTTTGATGCCTCTTTGACGGGCGGCGATGATCACCGGCAGGATACCAGTGCAGTGCCTGACCTCACCGGACAGCCCAAGCTCACCGACAAATTCATGATCGTCCAGAGATTTCAGTGGCAGTTGCCCGGATGCTGCCAGAATGCCAATGGCAATAGGAAGGTCGTAACGTCCACCCTGCTTGGGCAGATCGGCCGGTGCCAGATTGATGGTTATCCTGCGCATGGGGAATTCAAAACCCGCATTGATTATGGCGCTGCGGACTCTTTCTCTGGCTTCCTTGACCGAAGCTTCCGGCAACCCCACCAGATTGAAGGCCGGCAGGCCGTTGGAGAGGTGAGCTTCGACCAGTACCTGAGGCGCCTCCACACCTTTGGCGGCTCGGGTGGCAACTCTGGCTATGGGCATAACAGTTCCTTTGTAGTGCGCTTCCCTGATTCAGTAGAGTGTAGCAGTTGCCTGGATTTACAGTGGCTTGAGGGAATAGCGGTTCTGGCCTTATCGACAGAGGTTTCCAGAACCCGGGAATGGACTGCACCAATAGCTATCACCACTGGAAGGTGGGATTAGATGACTTTCTTCATACACCTTAGACTGGTGTCTGTTTCATTGGAGAAGCAGAAAATTTGGTCGACCAAAGTGTAGTGCCACACCACTTTATAGTCAGTCGCCAGCAAGAGCTTCAACAGTGACAGTGCAGGGTTGGCAAACAAGACTTCCAGCGAATCGGCTGAGACAGGGTAGACTTTAACCTGTTCGACCTGAACTGCATTGTCGTGCAATACCAGCCTGGAGACCTTGCCGGAAAAGAGTATTTTCCCATCCGTTTTTTCTTTGTTGTCACTCAGTTGCAACAGCCCCCAGAAGCTTTCTGAATCAATATCTATGTAGAGGGAAAAAGTGATGCGCTTGACCTGCTTATCAGGGCCTTCTACTTCCTTGATCATCTGGTACATGCCATCTATGTCCTGAACCTCGTGATAGTCATATAGAAGGTTAATGATGATGGAACTCAGCAAGAGGGCTAGAGGGATGGTGATTGGCAGCAGTTTTTTTAACTTTGGCATACAGTTCCATCCTTCAGCTTATTGAGTATTGAGGCATCTGCATAACTGACATAGGTATTAATACTGTTATGCGATTTATTAATGCAGTCGATGGAAAATAAACCTGATCTATGGCTCAAGATAATAGTGTCTCTGTTATCCTTTATTGTTCTCCCAATTTCATAGAAGTCTACAGTGCCAATGAGTTGATAGTTTAGTTCTTCAATGACTGAGTTTATGGCTTGCTTGTCTATTGTGTTCTTGATCCTTGATATAGTAATTATCTTATTTATTCCGTTGGTGTATATTTTTATTCTTGGTGGCGTGTGTGTCAGCGCTTTTGTTATTGCGAATGGTACAAAGAATAATGCCAATGATATGCTTGTGATATACAGAATTCGTCTTAAGCTGAAATTGAACTTTTGTGGGATAGGCGTTACCGCCTCGGTATAAGCTGGATTAATGTTGTCATTGATGAACTCCAGCTGGATATTGCCCTGAAGTGTATCAAGGCCGTAACCAAAACCTTTCTTGGTGAATATAATATTGTTGCCGGAGATCTCTCTGAATATTCTTCTCAGATTGGCAATAGCAACTGGAATAGAATTGGGGGAAACAATTCTTCCATGCCAGCCGGCATCCAAGAGTTTATCTCTGCTTACTGCTTGACCTCGACTGAGGTATAGCTCTTTTAATATATAAAATTCTGGAATTGAACATTTATATCCTTTGGTGTCTGTTTTGATAATTGGATTGTCGTTGTTTTGGCGAGCTGTGATTGTTTTCCTACCTTTAGTGATGTCCATTTTTATTCCTATTGTTTTTGTTTTTAATTTAAGTTTCTACATGTTTTACGCCCTAATAATAAGTAATAAAAAATCCTGTTGTTGAGATAATGTTTCATTAATCAATAGAGTGTTAATTTTGCAAGTTATTGATTCTTAAGCTAAATACCTGTGTTGTCAATAGTGGGTATCCCTTAGGCTCCATTTATTAGTTTTTATAACTCCGGGATTAACTCCACTGGTGAGAATCTCTGCCTTGATCCCGCAAAATGCATAGTGTAACCGAATGCTGGTCTGTTTGTCGGGTTGTTGCTGTTCAGTGCTATCAAGGGGGAAACATGCTTACGCAGCAGAGATGTGACAATACGGATTCCGGCAATGAGCCGGGCAGCATAGGCAAGCTGTTTAATGAGTACAATAACGCACCATTAACTGAAGCCCATTTTCAGGAGATAGTTGCCAGAAAAATAAGCGGCTGTGCCCAAGAGGTGGCTTATGAAGTATTATTCAGGCCTGGAAAGCTATGCTTAAGTGTGGAAGGCTTCTATGCCAATCTGCATCAAAAAGAGCTATTGAATTTATCTCTGGAGCAGTTGCATCAATTGGCGGCTATTGATTACAGGCATCTCGATGTTTTGGCCCTGGCTGGCCACAAAATTGCACGGCTGTTTATCAATATAGAAGCTAGAATCATCTCCTCTTTAGAGGCTGAATTGGTTTGGCTAAAAGAAACATTGAAACAACAAGAGGTGGAGTTGGTTGTTGAAATCACGGAACGTTTGTCAGCCAAGATTGCTACAACTGCTTTTGCCAGTATCGCCAAGTTACATGATTTTGGTGTTAAATTTGCTTTGGATGACTTTGAGCCTAAAGGTGATTTGAGACGGCATTGGATTAATACTGCTTGCGTCGATTATATCAAATTGATCCTTCCCCGCGGTTTTGAAAAATCAGAAAAAGTCAGGTTGGATTTTATTGACTATATATATCAATTAAAAAATCAAGCTCAGATTAAGGTGATTGTTGAAAAGGTAGAGACGCTGGAGCAATTTTTGGCGATGGAGTTGGTACCCTATGATGGTTTGCAGGGATACCTGTTTTCCCAGCCGGAAAAGCTGGCGCAAATAGAGTTGCACCGGCATGCCTTTGGGTGATGTCGCAGGCGCTAATTCACTTGTTTAACGGATAAAAAAGGTCACTGTCACGGCAAAAATTTCTCGTTATCTGAATGTAAAATCTACTGATAGATTGTGTGAGACTTCTCTGTGCTGCCCCATGGGATGGCACTTTACTCACACAAGGAAACAAGATGAAAAGCTTAACTCTGCTGCTGGCCGGTATGTTACTCAGTGGTGCTGCCCTGGCAGCTGATGAAGAAAACGCCTTGCCTCAAGCCAGTGAAACCGATATTCAACAACTGCAGCAAGCCTGTTTGCAAATGGCCGATGAAGACGCGGTGCCAGCCGAAGAACGTCAGGAATATCTGCTGACTTGCGTTAATGATCAACTCAACGAAATGGGTTATCAGCTTCTGGAAAGTTTGCCAGAGGTTAATTAATCTCCAAAAGGGCAGCCCATCTGTGTTTTAATTCTCCGGTATACGATATGCATTGTTTGCTGGGGGATGGATGCCTTGCTGTTGAGTCTATTTAATACGTGGTGGAGTGATTTATTCACTCCACCACGTAAACTCCTTTCCCTTTTTCTGCTTTTGCTGACGGTTTTTCTGAACTACCCGACCAAGGTATTGGCTCAAGCTCATCCGTTACGGGTCAGCTTTATTAATCCAGGCTCTGCTCAAGAGAGTTTCTGGGGTGATATAGATAAGCTGATGTTGGTGGCGGCGGCCGAGCTCAACATTGAGTTGGAAATACTGCATGCCAACAGGGATCATTTCAGGATGATAGCCCTGGCACAAGAGTTGGCGGCTCGCGAGCAATTGCCCCGGTATGTCATTTTGGTCAATGAAAAAAATGTTGCCGCAAAAATGCTGGCAGCCTTTGAAGGGCTCCCCTTTAAAACGCTACTGCTGCTCAATGATATTGAGCCCAAGGCGCGTCATTCATTGTTGCAGGAGCCTTATTGGCAGCAGCATTTGCTGCCACCATTGGTTCCGGACAATGAAAGAATAGGTTTTCTGACCGCCCAGGCGCTGTTAATGCAAATGGGGAATAAGCGGCAGGGCAAGGTATTATTGATCTCAGGTGACAAGGGGACACCGGCGTCTATCGAACGGACTCAAGGAGCTTTAAACGGTTTTCGGCAGGCGGGGATAGAACCGCTGCAACTCGTCTATGGTCACTGGCAAGAACAGAGAGCCAGGGCGCAGACTCAGGTGTTGCTGAATCGTTACCCCGGGCTGGAAGGGATTTGGACCGCCAACGATCATATGGCCTTTGGTGCCATTGCGGCATTGGAGGACAAGGGGCTCAGACCTGGAGAGGATATTTTCATCGCCAGTATCAACACTTCCTCCAAGGTACTTGATTGGCGTAGTCAGGGGTACATCAGTGTCTTGGGCGGCGGTCATTTGCTGGCGGGGGCAGAGGCGCTCATGCGCATCCGTGACGACAGCGAGGCCAGGCCATGGAATGAGAAGGTTCCCCCAATGTTCAGGCTTCTGGTGCCGGGCACTGAGCCTTTCAATCTGCTCGAGCAACGAAATTGGCGGGCACTGCTCGCCTGGTACCAACAGACATCGGAAGTAACGCATTGAAACAAAGCTCCGTCATCAGTCACAAGATGACCCTGGTTATCATAGGTGTCAGTTCATTTTTTGCCTTGGTGACCATGGCGGCCCAGCTGTTCTGGAACTATCAGGATGGCGTTGAAGGCAGCAATCGCAGGTTACATGAATATGTCGAGGCAAATCTGCCCGGCATGGCGCAGGCCATTTGGGATGTGGACCATAAGCTGCTGCGGGACATACTGATTGGCATAGGCATGCAGCCCTATGTTTCCGGCGCGTCTTTGTCCAGTGCCGACGGGATTGCCCTGCAGGTGGGAAATAATCAGGCCCAGGATAATGAGACCTTTCTGTTTCCAATCATCTACCGTCAGCAACAGATAGGTGAGCTCAAGGTTCAGCGCAGCCGCAACCAACTCTATTATGAGTTGTGGCGACAGATGATTCTGATCGTCGTGGGTAATGGCTTGAAAACCCTGCTGATGATCTATGTGATCCTGACGCTGGTACGTAGCCTGGTTACCGGAAGATTGGCGGCACTGGCCGCATACGTCAACCGCATAGATTTGGGGCAACCGCGAAAAGTGCCCTTGCCCGATGCGGTTGGTGCGGCGAATCAGGATGAAATTGGCAGTGTCGCCCGCGCCATAGAGCAGATGTATCGACGTATTAGAACCGATTTTGCCCGCAAACGTTGGCAACAGAGACATCTGGCCCGGGGGCAAAGGCAGTTGTCTGAGTTGGTAGAGCTAAGCCATAAGGAGCTGGCTTGGCAGGCCAGAGCCAATGAGTTGTTGGCGGATCTGTCATTACAATTTTTGAAGTTGCAGCCGGGAGAAGTCAATCAGGCCCTGGCCGATGTTGGCCGTCAGATTGCCGAATTGTTTGCCGTCGAACGGGTCGCCTTGTTGGAGATAAAAGAGCAGCAACTCTGCTACCGCAGTGTCTGGAGCCGCCGGGGTGACCCTCAGGCTTCACGCTACATAGATATCAGTGAGTTGAATCGTTTTTCAGAGCAGCTCAACTCCCGCCAGATGATGGTGGTGGAAGATGTGGAAACCCTGAGGCCAGAGGCGGATGCGGAATATCGTCTGCTCAAGCAGTTGCAGTTACGTTCCCTGGCACTGTTTGCCATTACCGATGGTCACGATCTGTTGGGGGTATTGTCGCTGAGTAATGGTCAATCACCTCAGCCGTGGCCGCAGTCCCGCCGTGCCATGCTGACCCAGTTTGCCGCTGCGCTCAATGAACTCTTGGTCAGGGAGCGCAGGGACTTGCAGATGCTGGGGCTGCAGCGGGAGCTGTTGGGGCTGAATCACAAGCTCAAGCAGCTGTCGGAAACCGATGAGCTTACCGGGTTGGCCAATCGCCGCCCCTTTACCGAATCTCTGGCGCGGCTGCTGGCCTCGGAAGAAGCCGGTGCACTGATCATGCTGGATGTGGATCACTTCAAGGCCTTCAACGACAGTTTCGGTCATCCGGCCGGTGACAGTGTGCTGCAGCGCCTGGCGCAGACCATGCAAAAAGCGCTTCCTGAATCAGCCTTGTTGGCCAGGGTCGGCGGCGAGGAATTTGCTCTGGTCTTGCCGGGAGTCGACCGCCGGCAAGCCAAGGATTTGGCTGAAACCCTGTTGAATCGAGTCAGGGCGTTGCAGATCTCTCACGCAGCATCGCCCGCAGGCATAGTCACCATAAGTCTTGGGCTGGCACTTCTGCCCCGGGATGAACAGGATTTGAGTGAGGTTATTCGAGTGGCAGACAAGGCGCTTTATCAGGCCAAGCATTTGGGACGCAACACTTGGTTTCTGGCGGAATAACACTTGGTTTCTGACGGAGTAACACGGGGGATCAGTGGCCGGTGAATGTTTGCAGTAACAGCTGCAGTTCGCCGCTTTTTTCCAATTGGGTTACACCGGTATTGAACTCTTCCAGCAGCGCCATCTTGTGTGGGCTTTGCCTGGAAACCAGCATATAGAAGGGTTCTGGCCGAGTGTTGGGAATGGCTTGCGTTGCCAGCCCTATGACCTGTGGATCGCGATCCATCAGTTTCAAGGTGCCGCTGAAAATCTCCAGTCGTGCCAGAAAGAAGTCACACCGGCCCCGGATCAATAATTCGGGGATCAACGGCAGATCTTTGCTCAGGGACAATGGCTGAGAGTTGTCCCAACCGAAGTTACGATAATTGAAACCGCGAATGCCGCAAACTGTGCCCAGCTGTGCCAGCTCGGTCAGTGAGTTGAACCTCAAGCCCTGCGGGAAACGACGCTTGAGAAAGACCACCCCTGGGGTGAGATAGTAATAGGAGCGCGACAGCAGGAACTTTCGCCGTCGCTCGGGATTGGCCGAGGCGCTCATGGCAGCGTCTATCTTGCCCTGTTCCACTTCCAGCATGCACCTTGGCCAGGGAAGGGTGATGATTTGCAGCTGCCAGCGTGGTGGCGTAAACAGCCGATAAAGCAGCTGAATGTCATAGCCGTCACTATCGTGGGTCTTGTAACCATCGACTCTGGAAAAGTAATTGAAGGGGGGAAATTCAGACTCTTCGACACATATCCTTAACTTAATGCCGTTAGAGTCTTCTTCAGCCATTGAAACCGGTGAGATAAGCATCACTGTCAAAAATGCCGCAAACGGATATAATGTGAACTTCATTCCGGTAAAAGAGGCCTGCAATGGGTTTCTTGGAGTATAGCAAAGCCACTCAATTCGCCATGTAAATGTCCATACCGGTAACCAGTTCGCCTTTCTGACCTCCCAGTCATTCCATTTTCAGGCCTGGATAAGGGCACGGCATAGAAGCGCTTTGTAACTAACCTAAGGTGTTGTATGAGTTTATTCGATAATTTGGTGATTATCTTTTGCCTGATCGGAACTAGCTGTTTTTTTTCCATGTCCGAAATTGCTCTGGCCGCATCCCGTAAAATCCGTTTACGGCAGATGGCCGAGGAGGGAGACTTGCGCGCCGAAAAAGTATTGGCGTTGCAAACCACTCCGGGCAGTTTTTTCACCGTAGTGCAGATTGGTCTCAATGCCGTCGCCATCATGGGGGGGATTGTCGGTGAGTCTGCTTTTACCCCTTACTTCGCAGCAGCTTTGGCCCATGTGATCCCTCAGGCTTGGGTCGGACAGCTAAGCTTTGTGTTGTCCTTCGTGCTGGTGACCAGCCTGTTTATTCTGATTGCCGACCTGATGCCCAAACGGGTCGCCATGGCCTTACCGGAGAAAGTGGCGGTTAACCTGGTGAACCCCATGCTGATATGCATCACTCTACTGCGCCCCTTTGTGTGGATCTTCAACGGCATGGCCAACGGTATCTTCAAGCTATTGCAGATCCCCACTGCCCGCAATGATGAGATCACCCCGGACGATATCTACGCCATCATGGATGCCGGTGCCGAGGCCGGTGTGTTGGATAAGGGCGAACAGCAGATGATAGAGAATGTGTTCGAGATGCAATCTGTCAGTGTTACCTCTGCGATGACTGCCCGTGAGAGCCTGGTGTATTTTCTGCTGCAGGATGACGAAGACACTATCAAGAAAAAAATCGCCGAGGATCCGCACAACAAGTTTTTGGTCTGTGATGGTCAGCTGGACAATATCAAAGGGGTGGTAGACGCCAAGGAGCTGCTGATCCGGGTGATCAACGGCCGCAAGATAGATTTGAAAGATACCTCGTTAGTGCGCAGCAGCCTGATCATTCCCGACACCCTGAGCCTGTCGGAAGCCATGGAATATTTCCGTCATCACAGGGCCGATTTTGCCGTGGTGATGAATGAATACGCCCTGGTGGTGGGGATAGTGACTACTGACGATCTGCAAAGTGCGGTAATGGGCGCCTGGTCGCTGCATGAAAGTGAAGAGCAGATAGTGCCCCGCGACGCCAACTCCTGGCTGGTGGACGGGGTGACGCCGATAACCGACGTGATGCGTGCCTTTGGTATTGAGGAGTTCCCGCAAAACCAAAACTATGAAACCATCGCCGGTTTTATGATGTACACATTGCGCAAGATCCCCAAGCGCACCGATTCGGTCAACTACGCAGGTTATAAGTTTGAGGTGGTGGACATAGATGCCTACAAGGTAGACCAGTTGCTGGTTACCCGCCTCTTGCCTCAGGAAGATCAACTGCCCAAGGATGAAGAGTCACTCGATATTTAAGGCAAGCTTAAAGGGCGTGGCTTACAAGCCTGCCTGCTGTGTTGTGCTTCTTGCAAAGGACTAGGGCCATTTGCTTCGAACCACGCCTTGTATCCAGGCCTGTAAGCCGATGCAGAGCACGCATGGGACTTGTTCGCACCTTCCTTAGCTAAATCACTTCCAGAAACGCACTCACCAAGGGATCCTGGCGCCGCTTGGCCTTGCAGCAGCACCCCAGTTCAAAGGGGGCTATCTCGGCCGGTGAGGCCAGGGTTTTTATCCTCTCGCCCAGTGGACTGTTGGCTACCACTACATCCGGAGTGATGCTGACACCGCAGCCCAGAGCCACCATGGGCACTATCGCCTCGTGGCCCGATACCTGGGCATAGATATTGGCCTTGATCCCCATCGCCTTGAACCAGCGCTCGGCCCGTAAACGCCCGGGGCCGTGGTCTGGCACGATAAAGGGCAGTTGCTCCCAGGGAATAGGATTTTGCGCCAGCAGCGACTGCAGCTGACAGTTGATGGTGGGCGCGATAATCGACAGTGGCACCTCTCCTATGGGGGCAAAGTGCAGACTCGGCGGAAAGTCCTGCGGCAGAGCGGCGATGGCGATATCCGCCCTCTGCTGCTGAATTTCCTGCACCGCATCGGCGGCATCACCCGTGGTGAGTTTGATATCGACCAGGGGCTGCTGGCGGCGAAACTTATCCAATAGGGCCGGCAGATGGCTGTAGGCGGCTGTGACTGAGCAATAGAGTTGTAATGTGCCCCTCAGCAGCTTTTGCTGCGGATCCAGCTCGCGGCGCAGCTCCTGCCACTGAGTCAGTGTCTGGCTGGCGAAGCGGCGAAAGGCTTCGCCTGCGTGGGTCAGGGTAACGCTGCGGTTGTCCCGCTCCAGCAGCTTGCTGCCCACTTCATCTTCCAGCCTTTGCAAGGTGCGGCTTAAGGTTGAAGGGCTGACATGCATCCGGGTGGCGGTGCGGGAAAAATGCAGGGTGTCGCAGAGATCCAGATAGAGTTTTATCGCCCGAATATCCATGCCGTTTTGCCTCTCTTATTATTGCGTTTTGTGCAACATGACATGCCGAATATATCATTTCAAGCAATTTAAACCATGGGCTATAGTGATTTGCATCACTGAGCCGTTTCGGCTTGGTCCCAGGAATTCGGTTAAACAGGTGGCTAAGATGGCAAATTACTTCAATACCCTGAATCTGCGGCAGCAGTTGGCACAGCTGAGCCAGTGCCGTTTTATGGAGCGCAGCGAGTTTGAAAACGGCTGTGACTATATCAAGGACTGGAATATTGTCATCCTTGGCTGTGGTGCCCAGGGCCTCAATCAGGGGTTGAACATGCGTGACTCAGGGCTGAACATCGCCTATGCTCTGCGCAGCGAAGCCATAGCCGAGAAACGCGCCTCCTGGCAGCGAGCCACCGAAAACGGTTTCAAGGTAGGCACCTTCGAAGAGCTGATCCCCGGGGCCGATCTGGTACTGAACCTGACACCTGACAAGCAGCACACTCCTGTGGTCAATGCGGTAATGCCCTTGATGAAGCAAGGTGCGACCCTGTCCTATTCCCATGGCTTCAACATAGTGGAAGAGGGGATGCAGGTGCGCCCGGACATTACTGTCATCATGGTGGCGCCCAAGTGCCCCGGTACTGAAGTGCGTGAGGAATACAAGCGTGGCTTTGGGGTACCGACACTGATCGCAGTGCATCCTGAGAATGATCCCAATGGCGACGGTCTGGAGATAGCCAAGGCCTATGCCAGTGCTACCGGCGGCGATCGCGCCGGCGTGCTGCACTCCTCGTTTATCGCCGAGGTGAAGTCGGATCTGATGGGCGAGCAGACCATTCTCTGCGGCATGCTGCAGACGGGAGCGATTCTGGGTTATGACAAGATGGTGGCCGATGGCGTTGAGCCGGGTTATGCCGCCAAGCTTATCCAGCAGGGCTGGGAAACCATCACAGAGGCGCTCAAGCATGGCGGTATCACCAATATGATGGATCGCCTGTCCAACCCGGCCAAGATCAAGGCGTTTGAGATTGCCGAAGAGCTTAAGGTGTTGCTGACTCCGCTGTTTGAAAAACATATGGACGACATCATCAGCGGCGAGTTTTCCGCCACTATGATGGCCGACTGGGCCAATGACGACGCCAATTTGCTGCGCTGGCGTGAAGAGACCAATAACACCGGCTTTGAAAAGGCGCCGACCTGCGCCGAGCAGATAGATGAGCAGACCTATTTCGACAAGGGGATCTTCCTGGTGGCCATGATCAAGGCCGGGGTGGAACTGGCGTTCGATACCATGGTGGATGCCGGGATCATCGAAGAGTCGGCCTATTACGAGTCGCTGCACGAGACGCCGCTGATTGCCAACACCATAGCCCGCAAACGCCTCTATGAGATGAACGTAGTGATCTCGGATACCGCCGAATATGGCTGTTACTTGTTCAACCATGCCGCCGTGCCGCTGCTGCGTGACTATGTTAACGCCCTCTCTCCCGAGGTCCTGGGCGCCGGTCTCAAGGATTCGGGCAATGGGGTCGATAATCTGCGTCTGATCGAGGTCAACGAAGCGATTCGCCATACGGCCGTCGAATATGTCGGTGCCGAACTTCGCGGTTACATGACTGAAATGAAAAGGATAAACCTGCAAGATTGACGTAAACGTTAGCTTAATTGCCGCCGGCGGCAATTAAGCTGTTTAGGCGAGCCATTGCCGAGGGTGCCATAGCCAGGCCAAGTTGGAAGATTTTCAGGTTGTGAATTTTTTTGTTGTGTTCTGAAAACACTTTATGGTAATGGTTAATAAGTGCGCTGCCAAAGGGCTCGCCAAGCAGATAAATTGAATACAGGAAACTGTCTGAGAAATGTTTAACTTAAGCGCCAAGCTCCTCCTCGTGATTATTACCGTCGTGATTATTCCATCACAGCGGGGGCGGCTCGTGGCGCGACGACAGACCAGATAGGGTCAGAAATTGCAAACAAACCCCCCGCTCCGAAAGGACCGGGGGGTTTGTCGTTTCAGGGCCATTGAAAACTTAAACAGCAGCAAAAATAGGCGAGATAACAAGATGGAACAAGGGCAGAAGATCAGCGGCAGTGAAGCAGTTATCAAGGTATTGGCCGCCCATGGGGTGAACACGGTTTTTGGTTATCCCGGCGGCGCCATCATGCCTATCTACGATGCTCTCTACGACAGCCAGGTCGAACATCTGCTCTCCCGTCATGAACAGGGCGCCGCCTTCGCCGCCGTCGGTTATGCCCGCTCAAGCGGCAAGACGGGCGTCTGCCTGGCCACCTCGGGTCCGGGGGCTACCAATCTGATCACCGCCTTGGCCGATGCGCTGTTGGACTCAGTGCCGCTGGTGGCCATCACAGGCCAGGTTTCCACCTCCGTGATAGGCACAGATGCCTTTCAGGAGATGGACGTGCTGGGCATGAGCCTGTCATGTACCAAACACAGTTTTATGGTGACCCGCGCCGATGAACTGGTTGCTACCCTGTACCGCGCCTTCGAAATCGCCGCCTCCGGCCGTCCCGGTCCTGTGCTGGTGGATATCCCCAAAGACATCCAGCTTGCCCAAGTGGAATACAAGGCGCCGTTGCAGGCGGTGCCCGATGAGCCGGAGCTGGACCAGGCGGCTTTGGCGGAAGCCAACGCCTTGCTGGCGGCCGCGCGCCAACCCATGTTGTACGTCGGTGGCGGCGTCGGTATGGCGGGCGCAGTGGAGCCGCTGCGGGCCTTTATCCAGCGTAGCGGTATTCCTTCGGTGGCAACGCTTAAGGGGCTGGGCGCCATAGCCCATGGCACTCAAGGTTACCTGGGGATGCTGGGGATGCACGGCAACAAGGCCGCCAATCTGGCGGTGCAGCAGTGCGATCTGCTGCTGGTGGTCGGTGCCCGTTTCGATGACAGGGTCACGGGTAGGCTGGAGAGCTTTGCCAGCAAGGCCAAGGTGATCCACCTGGATATCGATGCCGCCGAACTTGGCAAACTGCGTCAGCCGGATGTGGCCATGGATGGGGACTTAAGAAGCATATTGACGCAACTGGCGCCGCAAGCGCTGCAAATAGCGCCCTGGCAGGCTGAAGTCGAGCACCTGCGGGCGCTGCACCAGTGGGATTACGCCCATCCAGGCTCACTCATCTATGCGCCGGCCATGTTGCGCCGTCTGGCCAACAAGCTGCCGAGCGACTCTGTGGTGAGCTGTGATGTCGGCCAGCACCAGATGTGGGTTGCCCAGCATATGCATTTTCGCCGCCCGGAAGATCATCTTTCCAGTGCCGGGCTTGGCACCATGGGCTTTGGCTTGCCGGCGGCCATAGGCGCGCAGATGGCCCGGCCGGATGCCACTGTGGTCACGGTTTCCGGCGACGGCTCTTTCATGATGAATGTGCAGGAGCTGACCACCATCAAGCGTCGTAAACTGCCGGTGAAGATACTTTTGATAGATAACCAGAAGTTGGGCATGGTGAAGCAGTGGCAACAGCTGTTTTTTGAAGAGAGATACAGCGAAACCGACCTGTCCGATAACCCCGACTTTGTTACCCTGGCGTCCTCCTTCGATATCCCCGGACGCACCATCTACTCGGCCGATGAGGTTGAGCAGGCACTGGATGAGATGCTCAGTGCCAAAGGCCCCTTCCTGCTGCACGTCGCCATAGACGATGCCTTTAATGTCTGGCCGCTGGTTCCCCCCGGCGCCTCCAACTGTGAAATGATGGAACAAACGGAGAAGCGATCATGATCCATAATCTGGAATTGACCCTGGAACAACGCCCCGAAGTACTGGAACGTGTATTGCGGGTAACCCGCCACCGCGGCTTTACCGTCCGCGATATGCATATGACACTGGCCGAGGATCAGCGCCTGCAGCTGGCAATGGCGGTCGACAGTGACAGAGCCATAGAGCTACTGAGCCGTCAGTTGACTAAGCTGGTAGACGTGGCCCGCTGCACTGTGCGGCCCGCGAGCAGCCTCTCCCGTACCGTCAACGGCTAACCAAGAATCATCAGAATAAGCGTAAGGAATTGAGCAATGCCCAAACTCAGATCAGCAACCAGTACCGAAGGCCGCAACATGGCCGGAGCCCGAGCCCTTTGGCGTGCCACTGGGGTTAAGGAAGGCGACTTCGGTAAGCCCATTATCGCCATTGCTAATTCCTTCACTCAGTTTGTCCCCGGTCATGTGCATCTGAAAGACATGGGCTCTCTGGTGGCATCGGCCGTCGAAGAGGCCGGCGGCATCGCCAAAGAGTTCAACACCATAGCGGTCGATGACGGCATCGCCATGGGTCATGGCGGCATGCTCTATTCCCTGCCTTCCCGTGAACTGATTGCCGACAGCGTCGAATATATGGTCAATGCCCACTGCGCCGATGCTCTGGTGTGTATCTCCAACTGCGACAAGATCACCCCCGGCATGTTGATGGCGGCGCTGCGGCTCAATATCCCCGTGGTATTTGTTTCCGGCGGGCCTATGGAAGCGGGCAAGACCAAACTGTCCGATAAACTTATCAAGCTGGATCTGGTGGATGCCATGGTGGCGGCGGCCGATGACAGGGTATCCGATGCTGACAGCGAGAAAATCGAACGCAGCGCCTGCCCAACCTGTGGCAGCTGCTCCGGCATGTTTACTGCCAACTCGATGAACTGCCTGACCGAGGCGTTGGGGCTGTCGCTGCCGGGCAACGGCTCCATGTTGGCGACCCACAGTGATCGACGCGAACTGTTTCTGGAGGCGGGCAGAAGAGTGATGGCGCTGGCCAAGCGTTACTACTCGGATGATGATGCCTCGGTATTGCCGCGCAATATCGCCAACTTCAAGGCGTTCGAGAATGCCATGACCTTGGATATCGCCATGGGCGGTTCTTCCAACACTGTGCTGCACCTGTTGGCGGCGGCTCAGGAAGCCGAAGTGGATTTCACCATGACGGATATCGATCGTCTCAGCCGCAAGGTGCCGCACCTTT
The DNA here is from genome assembly GCF_000518445.1 of Shewanella sp. 38A_GOM-205m. Taxonomy (NCBI): domain Bacteria; kingdom Pseudomonadati; phylum Pseudomonadota; class Gammaproteobacteria; order Alteromonadales; family Shewanellaceae; genus Shewanella; species Shewanella sp. 38A_GOM-205m. The sequence goes on from NZ_JADP01000007.1 coordinate 189,983, forward strand.
GCAAAGTGGCACCTTCGACCCCCAAATACCATATGGAAGATGTCCACAGAGCCGGTGGCGTAATGGGGATCTTGGGTGAGCTGGAACGCGCCGGTTTATTGCATACGGATGTTAACCATGTGGCTTCCGATGATGGCTCGCTTGAGTCTGTGCTGGCCAATTATGATGTGATGCGCACAGAGTCTGCGAAGGTAAAAGACTTCTTCAGCGCCGGTCCCGCGGGGATCCCTACTACCCAGGCCTTCAGCCAGGATTGCCGCTGGCCATCGCTGGATACAGATCGCCGCGAAGGTTGTATCCGCAGCCGCGAGTTTGCCTTCAGTCAGGAAGGGGGCTTGGCGGTACTGTCCGGTAATCTGGCCGAGCATGGCTGCATAGTGAAAACCGCCGGGGTGGATGAATCCAACCTGAGGTTCAAGGGCCTGGCTAGGGTGTATGAGAGCCAGGACGAGGCCGTTGCCGGGATCCTCGGTGGTGAAGTGGTCGCCGGGGATGTGGTGGTTATCCGCTACGAAGGCCCCAAAGGTGGCCCTGGTATGCAGGAGATGCTTTATCCCACCAGTTACCTCAAGTCTCGCGGTTTGGGCAAGGCCTGCGCCTTAATCACAGATGGCCGCTTCTCCGGCGGTACGTCCGGGCTGTCCATAGGCCATGTGTCACCGGAAGCCGCCTCAGGGGGCACTATCGCCTTGATTGAAAATGGTGACGCCATTGAAATCGATATCCCGGCCCGCAGCATCACGCTTAAGCTGAGCGATGCTGAGCTCGCCCAGCGCCGTGAGGCGATGCAGGCCAAGGGGCCTTTGGCCTGGAAGCCGTTGGCACGGGTGCGCCCTGTGTCGCTGGCGCTCAAGGCTTATGCCATGTTGGCCACCAGTGCCGACAAGGGCGCCGTGCGCGATCGCACTAAGTTGGAGGGCTAGTATGTTGGCGCTGGCATCCAAGAGTCAGCTGTCGCTGGCCAACTATTATCTGCAGAAGATCCTCTTGTCCCATGTCTATGATGTGGCGCGGGTTACCCCGCTGTCGAGTCTGAACAAGTTGTCGGCCCGCCTGGGCTGCCAGGTGTTTCTCAAACGCGAGGATATGCAACCGGTACACTCGTTCAAGCTCCGTGGCGCCTATAACCGCATCGCCGCCTTGAGCCCCGCTGAGTGCGAAAACGGAGTGGTATGTGCCTCGGCCGGTAATCACGCCCAGGGCGTTGCCATGTCGGCCTCGAGCCGCGGGGTCGACGCCGTGATAGTGATGCCGACCACCACCCCGGATATCAAGATAGATGCGGTGCGCCGCCTCGGCGGCAATGTGGTGCTTCATGGGCAGTCGTTCGATCAGGCCAATCAGTATGCCATGTCGCTGGCCCAGGATGAGGGGCGGGTGTTTATCCCCCCCTTCGATGATGAGGCGGTGATCGCCGGGCAGGGCACGGTTGCCCAGGAGATGCTGCAGCAGCAAAGAGATCTCGAAGTGGTGTTTGTGCCTGTGGGTGGCGGTGGCTTAATCGCCGGTATTGCCGCCTACTACAAAGCCGTGATGCCCGAGGTGAAGATCATCGGCGTCGAGCCGGAAGATGCCGCCTGTCTCAAGGCGGCGCTGGAAGCCGATGAACCTGTGACACTGGAGCAGGTAGGCCTGTTTGCCGATGGGGTGGCGGTTAAGCGTATAGGTCAGGAGCCTTTTCGATTGGCGCGGGAATATGTCGATGAAGTGGTGACTGTCAGCTCGGATGAAATTTGCGCCGCGGTCAAGGATATCTTTGAGGATACCCGCGCCATTGCCGAACCGGCTGGTGCTTTGTCGTTGGCCGGGCTGAAAAAGTATGTCGGTGATAAGGGCAAGGGCGAGAAACTGGCGGCGATTCTCAGCGGGGCCAATGTCAATTTTCACAGCCTGAGATATGTGTCCGAGCGCTGCGAGCTGGGCGAGCATAAAGAGGCGGTGCTGGCAGTGACCATTCCGGAAAGGCCGGGCTCCTTCCTGCATTTTTGTGAACTGCTGGAGCGGCGGGTGATGACAGAGTTCAACTATCGTTTCAGCGGGCGCGATCGCGCCGTGGTGTTTGCCGGGATCCGTCTTAGCGAAGGTATTAGCGAGCTGCAGGCGATTATCTCATCTCTGGAGAGTGCCGGTTTTGCGGTGCAGGATCTATCTGCCGATGAGGCGGCCAAACTGCATGTGCGTTATATGGTGGGCGGCTTGCCACCCGAGCCTTTGGAAGAAAAACTGCTCAGCTTTGAATTCCCGGAGCATCCCGGAGCCTTGCTGCAGTTTCTCACGACGTTGAAGAGCAAGTGGAACATTAGTTTGTTTCACTATCGCAACCATGGCGCCGCCTTTGGGCGGGTGCTGGCCGGCTTTGAAGTGCCCAAGGCCGATGAAGCCGCCTTTGGTCAGTTTCTGAATGAGTTGGGGTTTGTCTGTCAGGACGAGACGGATAACCCCGCCTACCGGCTGTTTCTGGCGCGCCCAGGCCAGTGAGATCCTGAAAGGGAAAAGGTCGACTGTCTTCGCCAAAAGCAGGGGCAGTCCGGCGGTCAGTTTTATGCTATGGTCTTGAGTTATTATTCTAATCCGTACCCTGAAACCTCTTGTAAGGAGAGCCAAGATGTTTGCTGCACCCTCGGTTAGCGCTTTTAACCCTCCCCGCCGGATCCTGATGGGCCCCGGCCCTTCGGATGTCTATCCTCAGGTATTGGCGGCGCAGTCGCGGCCGACGGTCGGGCATCTGGATCCTCTGTTTGTGGCCATGATGGATGAGCTCAAGAGTCTCATTCAATATGCGTTTCAAACCCGTAACGAGATGACTATAGCGGTTTCTGCCCCGGGCAGCGCCGGTATGGAAACCTGCTTCGTTAACCTGGTGGAGCCGGGCGAAAAGGTGATTGTCTGCCGTAACGGGGTGTTTGGCGACAGAATGCGCCAGAACGTCGAGCGGATTGGCGCCGAGGCGGTGATGCTGGATTTCGAATGGGGTACAGCGGTTGACCCAGAAGTGGTGGAAGCTGCGCTGAAGGCGCATCCCGATGCCGCCTTCCTGGCCTTTGTGCACGCCGAAACCTCCACCGGCGCGCTTTCCGACGCCAAAACACTGTGCGCCCTGGCGCGTGAGCATGGCTGTCTGTCGATTGTCGATGCCGTAACTTCCCTCGGAGGCGTCGAGCTCAGAGTCGATGATTGGGGCATAGATGCCATCTATTCCGGCAGTCAGAAGTGCCTCTCCTGTGTGCCTGGGTTGTCTCCTGTGTCTTTCTCACCGGCCGCAGTGGCTAAACTCAAGGCGCGCAAGAGCCCGGTGCAGAGCTGGTTCCTGGACCAGTCCCTGGTGATGGGGTATTGGAGCGGTGATGGCAAGCGCAGTTATCACCACACAGCGCCCGTTAATGCTCTGTACTCACTGCACGAAGCGCTGCGGTTACTGGCCGAAGAGGGGCTGGAAAATGCCTGGCAGCGCCACCGGGATATGCACCTTTTGCTGCGTCAGGGGCTTGAGTCCATGGGGCTCGAATTTGTGGTGGCCGAGCAGAGCCGCTTGCCGCAACTCAATGCGGTTTATATCCCGCAAGGTGTCGATGATGGCGCCGTGAGAAAGCAGCTGTTGGATAATTATAATCTGGAGATAGGTGCCGGCCTCGGCGCCTTGGCCGGAAAGGCTTGGCGTATCGGCCTGATGGGTTACGGTGCCAGACGGGAAAATGTTGCCCTGTGCCTGCAGGCCTTGGCCGAAGTGCTCAACTGATAGCCCGCCTTTAGATAAACGCCCCTTTCAATGACGGGGCGTTTTCGTTTCAGCCTTTACTCACAGCCCCTGTGAACCAAGGTTCCAGGCGGCGATAGCTGTGACTGCCGACATAGATAGCCAGGGCCGACAATATTCCGCCCAGCAGGGTCGAGGTTAATACATCGACACTCCAGTGCATTCCCAGCAACATGCGGCTCAGCCCCATCAGCAGCGCCCAGCAGATAAGCAGCGCCGGAAGCCAGAGATTGTTGTGCCTCAGCAGAAAGAAACTGCTGCACATAGTCAGGGTCACGGCAAAAATGGTATGGCCGGAGGGAAAGGAAAACCCTGTTTCTATCTGCCAGTGGCGCTGGATCTGTGCCGAGATGGGCATATCCAGTGGTGATACCCCGGGAAGAACCTGGGCCAGCAGCTCCCTGCGGGCGTACTTGTCTATGCTGTAGAACTCCTTGATATCCAGATGCTGCTGGTGGGACAGCCATTCGATATAGGGCCGGGATTCTGCAAATACCAGCTTGAGCTGTTCATTGAGCAGCAAACACAGCACCAAGCCCAGCGAAGTGCAGAACATCATCTTCAGCCAGCTGCCCCTTGGCAGGATAAAAAAGCTGATGGCAAATACCAGTAACACAGTGCTTACGCCCCAGGGGGCCGAACCGGACACGGTTAACCAGTACCAAAACTGAGCGGCGGCACTGTCGAGATTGAGCCAGGGGAAGAGCGGCTCTGACAGGGAAAACAGCGCCAGCGGCAAGCTGAGCAGAAACAGCCAACAAATGGCCAATGAGGTCAAAGGGACGGCTGCATATTTCATTAATACACCCTTATCGGAACGGACAAACCGCCATTGTGCCAGAGGGGAGGAACGCGGCAAGCATTAATGGCGTCCTCCGTCGAAGTAGGCCCTTTGGGCGGCAGTTTGTCAGCACACTTGTAAAAAAACGGCTGCCCAAGTGTGGCAGCCGTTGGTTGGCAGTAAATACTACTCTTCAATTTGTTGGTGACGGGTGAGGTACATTAGCACCAGCATGATCAGTACCAACAGTCCGGTTCCCATCAAGAGGGCGTAATCTTCCAACTGGAGTATGGAGTAGAGTACGCCGTAGAGACTCGCCAGCATGGCCGCAACTATAGCTCCTTGGCGTCGACTGCCACTGGCACTGGCGACATAAAGTGGAATGCTGAGCAGGGGAACCGCCGCGGCCACCAGATAAGCGGTTAAAAACAGCAGGTGTTCTGACAGCGACAGCAGCAATAGATAGAAGAGGCACATGGCGCCACCCACCATCAGATACTGTACTGCGCTGAGGCGTGACTTGTTGCCCAGCTCGAAGATCAGCAGCAGTATGTAGGTCAGTAAGATAAAGAGTATGCCGTACTTGAGCGACCTTTCTATCTTGCCGTAGTGAGTCACGGGTTCGAACAGGGTAACACTGGCACTGATCTCGGTAAGATCCCGGCCATCACTGGCGCGGAATACCTGAGGGAAGTTACGACTCAGATGGCTTATCTGCCAGTTGGCATCAAAACCTTCAGTGCTGAGATTACGGCTGGCGGGCAGGTAACCCTGGAAGCTGGGATGCGGCCAATCGGCATGGATATCTATCTGGCTCAGTTCCGCCAGCGGTAGTACCTCCAAGCCTTCAGAACCCCTGAGGCTGAGCTGGAAGGTCAGTTGATATTCACCTTGGCTCGGATCCAGCGCTATGGTGCGATGAAAGCCGCGGCCAAGGCCGCCTGTGTTATCCAGGCCTGTACCTGACATCAAGCTGGGCATGCCCTGCTCTCCAGCCAGATTAAAACGGCTGACAGTCTCAATAGCCTGGTTGGCTGAAACGCCGAACACCAGCCGGGCCTGGTTATAATCAAAGCCGAGTAAGCCTGGGATATTGACCTTGGGCAGTTCGAAGTTGGCCTGACCCTTGATTTGTCCCAGATATACGAGTGACTGATAGATACCGCGATGGCGGAATTCGTGCTGCAGAGCGGCATCCAGTGTCATGCCTTTGGGCAGGATCAAGAGTTCATCGCTGTAAACCTGGCGACTGCGGTGCTGTTTGCCGTCGATATTGCTGTCGGAGATCACTTCATAGCGAAACGGCAGTACCAAAACCGGACCGGCCAAGGTTTGGGAATCGCCCCAGGTGTGGCCTATCTCGCGCACCACTTGGCGATAGAGGCTTTCTCTGTCCTGGCTGAGATCCTGGATCATCCCAAGCGGTATCAATGACAACAGGCCCACCATGGCCACAGCAAAGAGTTTGAGCGTTAATTTGGATTTGAATTGAGGCAGCGCCGCTTGGCCGTTTTGTTTCTTCATCACGCTTTTCAGCAGCAGATAAGCCCCGAAACCCATGGCACCAAGAAAGGCCAGCGCTACCACCAGGACGATAATTTCAAACATGAGGTATGTTCCTTTAACCTATAGTGGCAGTATTAGAACAGATTTGACCTGACATATCATGACAAGTCACTGATCAATAATGGCGAAATTATGGCACGGCCCTTTTTGCCCCGGTCTGATTTGGCTTCTTGGATGTTATGCTCAAGGGATTCTGCTGTTACTGTCACATTTATTATGACAATGTGGTCGTGATTGAATCATCTATAATGAGTGTGAATCAATGCTGCAGTCATTTAAAATAACCGCCTATACAATCTGCTGTGAAGATACCTATGAAGAACTTTTCCAAAATCTGTTGGTTGCCGTTTTTTTTCAGTTTGCCCCTGCATGCTGAACTGGCCGATTTTGATGACTATGGGCCGCTGCGGGTCTATGCCCAGTCTCCCCTGCAATCCAGTAGCCTGGCCCCCATGTTGCGCTCGGGCTTTTCCATGGCTGAGGGACAAAAAGAATGGTATCTGACCGGTAACATCGCCAGTGTGTGGGCCGAGACGGACGATTATCTGGCCGATTACTATCACAACTCCTTAACTGGTGGTCTCAAGTGGCAAATCGATGACCGTTGGATGCTGGACGCCAATTACACTTGGCGTTTCAGTGGCAATAACCACTTGGATTCGCTGACCATGTGGTTCCACGATTCCTTCGGTTTCGATCAGAACGGTCGTGAGCATCAGCCGCGAAACCAGAATCAGATTTACTCCAAGCAACACGATATCAATCTCAGTGATTTTGGTGGCGAGACGATGAATAACGCCTTCAATATCTACCTGGGGTATCAACTGCTGCAAAACGAGCACCATGGTCTGTCTGTTGGGGCCAGTCTGTATTACAACTATGTGGGTTCGGGCCCTTTTGCCAATGAGAACTTTGAACAGGCGTTGCAGCTTAACTACAGCTATCGCAACGGTCGGCACAACTTCCATTCAACACTCGGCTTGAGCTTCCGTGAGGATGAGGAAGTGTTGTCGGATATGCCCTATGAGTCCAACGCTTTGATGCTTGGCCTAGGCTATGAATATCGTGTTGGTCGTCATGGTTGGATGCTGGAGTACCACAGATATGAGGGGATGACAGAGGCCGATGATGACTTCTCTGAAGCCTCCAATGAAGCCTTGCTGGGCTACCGTTATTATCTGGATCGCAGCGCCATAGAGTTCACTGTGATTGAAAACTTCCTCAACATGGATAACAGCACGGATATCGCCTTTACTCTGGGCTATCGGCATATGCTCTAATTTAGCCGTGTTAAAACATAAGGCCGCTCATGAGCGGCCTTATCCATTTTGGGGTGAGATGTATTACTCCGCCTGTTCAGCCTTGGCTTCCAGTGCCTCGACTCTGGCTTGCAGGGCTTCCAGCTTTTCGCGGGTCTTGAGCAATACATGCTGCTGCACTTCAAACTCTTCCCGGGAGACCAGATCCAGTTTCAGCAACTGGTGTTGCAGTACTTGCTTGCTGCGCTCTTCAAACTCGCCGGCAAATTGCTTCAGCCCTGAAGGCAGGTTTTCGCTCAGCTGTTTGGCCATTTCTTCAATTTTCTTGGGGTTGATCATCTCTTTAATCCACTGGCAAGGTTTTAACTGATTGTAACTTATAGGCCGTACTTAACCCAAGGTTAACCTAAGGAAGGTGCGAACAAGTCCCATGTGTGCTCTGCGTCGGCTTACAGGCCTGGATGCAAGGCGTGGTTCGCAGCAAATGGCCCTAGTCCTTTGCAAGAAGCACTTCCCTAAGGGGATTTTGGGGCTGCCTCCGGCACTGATTCTGGTATGATCTCAGCCTCTAAACCTTCCTTGTGTGAGATATCGATAACCCATGAAGCTCAATCCTGCCCAGAATGAAGCCGTCCATTATGTTTCCGGTCCCTGCCTGGTATTGGCTGGAGCCGGCAGTGGCAAAACACGGGTTATCATCAACAAGATAGCCCATCTGGTGCAGAAGTGTGGTTATCAGGCCAAGCATATCGCCGCTGTGACTTTTACCAACAAGGCAGCACGGGAGATGAAAGAGCGGGTGGCTCAATCCATGGGCCGTAAAGAAGCCAGGGGGCTGTGGATCTCTACTTTCCATACCCTGGGGTTGGAAATCATCAAGCGTGAACACAAGACTTTGGGCCTCAAGGCCGGGTTCTCTCTGTTTGACGATCAGGACACCTTGGCTCTGCTCAAAGAGCTGACCCAGGACGAGCTGCAGGAGGATAAAGATCTGCTGCGGGCGCTGGCGACCATGATCTCCAATTGGAAGGGGGGCTTGGTGATCCCGGATCATGCCCGCAAGATAGCCAAGGGTGAACAGGAACAACTGTTTGCGCTCCTGTATCAGCGTTACGCCCAGCATATGAAGGCTTACAATGCACTGGATTTTGACGACCTTATCCTGCTGCCGACCCTATTGCTGCGGCATAACGCCGATGTCAGAGCCCGTTGGCAGGCGCGGATCCGTTACCTGTTGGTGGATGAATATCAGGATACCAACACCAGCCAGTATGAACTGGTTAAATTGTTAGTGGGAGAGCGGGCGCGTTTTACTGTGGTAGGCGATGATGACCAGTCCATCTACTCCTGGCGTGGTGCCAAGCCACAAAACCTGGTGCTGCTGGGCAAAGACTTTCCTGAGCTCAAGCTCATTAAGCTGGAACAAAACTATCGCTCCAGTCAGCGAATATTGCGGGCGGCCAATATTCTGATCGCCAACAATCCCCATGTGTATGATAAGTCGTTGTTCAGTGAGCTGGCCTATGGCGAGCCGCTGCGGGTACTGTTTGCCGCCAATGAAGAGCAGGAAGCGGAGCGGGTGGTGGCCGAAATCATTCGCCACAAGTTTATGGGTAAGACCAGCTATGGTGAATACGCCATTCTCTATCGGGGAAATCACCAGTCTCGCTTGTTGGAGCGGGCGCTGATGACTAACCGTATTCCCTATAAGCTTAGCGGTGGCACCTCATTCTTTGCCAGAGCCGAAATCAAGGACATCATGGCCTATCTGCGCTTGGTGGTGAATCCGGATGACGATAACGCCTTTCTGCGTATCGTCAACCTCCCTAAGCGCGGAATTGGTCCGGCAACCTTGGAAAAACTGGGGAATTTCGCTAACCAGAAACATATCTCCATGTTTGAGGCGATTTTCGACGCTGAATTGAATCATCACCTGCCTCCGGCGGCCATGGGCTCACTGTATGAGTTTGGTCGCTTCATCGTCGATACCGGTGAAATTGCTCAACGCGGTGAAGGGGTTGATGCCATCAAGCAGTTGATCCGCAAAATAAACTACGAAGACTATCTCTACGAGACCAGCACCAGCGCCAAGGCAGCCGAGATGCGAATGAAGAACATCTCCGAGCTGTATCGCTGGGTGACAGAGATGCTGGCCGGTGATGACCTGGATGAGCCCATGAGCCTGCCCGAAGTGGTCAATAGGCTGACGCTTAGAGACATGATGGAAAGAAACAATGAGGATGAAGGCGGCGATCAGGTGCAGTTGATGACGCTGCACGCCTCCAAGGGACTGGAGTTTCCTTATGTGTTTATGGTGGGGGTGGAAGAGCGAATTCTGCCGCATCAAACCAGCATAGATGAAGACAATGTCGATGAAGAGCGGCGTCTGGCTTATGTTGGCATCACCCGGGCTCAGAAAGAGCTGTGGTTTATGCTCTGCCGTGAGCGGCGCCAATTCGGCGAAACCATGCGTTGCGAACCCAGCCGCTTCTTGATGGAACTGCCTCAGGACGACCTTATCTGGGAAAATCGCAAGCCGCAACAGAGTGAGCAGCAACGAATGGAAACCGGTAAGGCTAACATCGCCAACCTGCGGGATATGTTCAAGAAGTAAGCCTTGGCTTCAAGACCCGACTCAGGCGCAAACCTGGGTTGCCGTATCTATGACCTCGGTGTTGTTGCTGTCAGCGGCGCTCAAGCGACTCCCCAAGGCTTGTCCCTGGCCTGAGTTAAAGCCCATTTGCGCCAGTTGCTGTTTCTGCTCTTGGGTATTGACGCCATCCAATACCAATTCAAGCTCCAGCGCGCCGGCACTCAAGCGTATCGCTTTGAGCAAGCGTCTGTGGTGGGGGCTTTGCAGATGTGACACCAGGCTGGCATCCAGTTTCAGTACATTGACAGGCAGGAAGGATAGGCTGATCAAGGGGCTGTAACCACTGCCGTAGCCTGTGATCCCCAGAGTGACCTGCAAGCGTTTGAGCACTTCAAAGCCGTTGATATGGTTTTCCAGATCCCGTGACAAGGATTGCTCGTTGAAAAACAAGCAGAGGTCGTTAAGCGGGAAGCGGCAGTTTCTCAGGCAGTTTTTCAGACTGCGCAGCGCGTGTTTATGTTTGAGGTGCTGGCTACAGATGGCCAGATGCAACTTGGTACCTGTGGCCAGTTGCAGCTTGGGAAGCTCGCTGTTCAGCGCCTCTATCGCATACCTGTCCAGTTCCAGCTGTAAGTTGGCTTGCTCTGCCAAATTGGCGAGTTGTTGCTGTTTGATTTTGCCGTGTTGTGGATGAGGCCAATACAGGCGTACATCCAGTGCCTGTAGCTGCCCGGTCTTAAGATCCTGCACCGGGAAGTAACTGAGCCGAATTTGCTGGGTATCCAGGGCGTTTCTCAGTTCATTTTCCAGGCTCACATCCTGCATCAGTTGCTGATGCGATTTCTCATCGAATACCACATAGCAACCCTTGCCTCGGGTCTTGGCCATATACATGGCGGTGTCGGCATCCCGCAGAATGGACTCGCTGGTGTCATCTCTGTGATGACCACTGACGGCTATACCGATACTGGCGCCTGAGTTGAACTGTTTATCGGCCAACTCGTAGGGGCGTGACAGCTCTTTGAGGATCCGCTCGGCGACTTCCTTGGCATCGTCGGCCGTGCGTAACCCATCCAGCAAAATCACAAACTCATCGCCACCGAGACGGGCGAGGGTGTCGTTGTCGCGAATACAAAACTTGAGGCGGATGGCTGTCTCAACCAGAAACTTGTCGCCTTCCAGGTGTCCCAGGGTGTCGTTAATCAGCTTGAAACGGTCGAGATCGACGAACAGCAGGGCGAATTTGTCCTGCATGTGTCGGCGATTATGCTTAACGGCCTGGCTCAAACGCTCCATAAACATCAGCCGATTGGGCAAGCCTGTCAGGGCGTCGTGTTTGGCATCATGCAGCAGTTGTTGCTCTGCTTTTCGGCGCTGGGAGATCTCTTTTTGTAACTCTTGGTTGGTGGTGGCCAGCTCACGGGTGCGCTCCAGGATCTTTTCTTCCAACTCTTCGTTGCTGCGTTTCAGTGCCTCGGTGGCCAGCTTACGCTCTATGGCCGTAGCTATGTGCTGCGACACAAAGGTCAGCAGCTCAAGATCCTTGAACTGATAGTTCTGGTGCATGCTGAAGCTATAGATAGTCAGGGCGCCGGCAATTCTGTCCTGAATAAACAGTGGCACACCAATCCATTGGTGCATGCTCTGGGTGTGATTGAGCTCAGGAGCCTTGCTGTATATCTCTTTGGCGCACACCAAAGATTGGATATCACTCTGATCCAGTAATACGGGGCGTTTCAATCTGAGCAGGTATTCCACCAGTCCGTCCATTAAGGGACGGCATTTGGGTGGCTGGTCACTGAGCTGGGAAACATAGAAGGGAAAGTGCAGCTCAGTTGCCGTGTCGTCCAGCAGGGCTATGTAACAGTTATTGGCGGGCAACAGATGACTGAGGACCCGGTGCAGCTCGGTATAAAACTCGCTGTCATCCAGGTTTGAGGAGGAGAGTTCGGCGATTTCAAACAGGGACTTTTGCAGTCTCTCGGCGCGGCGCCTCTCATAGACCTCCTGTTTCAGCTTATCGTAGGCCTGGCTCAGCTCCTGGGTTCTCTGGGTGATGGCTTGTTCCAGTTGTTCATGATGCCGTAATCGCTCCATGGCCCCGGCTATGTGGTGGCTGATGAAAGCCATCAGCTCAAACTCCATCTCGCCGTAGGAACTGGCAGGATTGTAGCTCTGTACCACCAAGACACCGATTGCTCTGTCATTTTGCATTATCGGCACGCCGAGCCACTGATGACAGGGGGAGCCGAGGGACATGATTTCCCCGGCGGCGGCCAGCTCTTCAGCTTTGCGCTCATCACACAACAGGGGCTTGGCCGTTCGCAGCACATAACCGGTGAGACCCTGCATCAGAATTTCAGATAGCTCCTGTTCCGGATAGAGCTCAGAAGGGTGGGAGTCTTTTTCATCGGAGAAAAACGGCAGTTCCAGATGTTGCCTCTGGGCATCGAGCAGGGAGATATAAAAGTTGTCGGCAGGGATCAGTTGCTGAAGGTGCAAGTGCATGCCTTGGTAGAAGCTCTCCATTGAGGTTGCCTTATTGGCAATATTGGAGATCTCCAGCAGCGCGTTCTGAGTGGCTTCGGCTCTTTTGTATTTGGCCGCCAGTCGTCTGAGTCTGGCAACCCTTTTTTCTAAACTCGAGACTTCCTGAGCCGAATGCTGATGGAGAGTTTCATCCCTAAACATGTTATCCGCCAAGGAATAATTGCAATATAATTGTTGTGTGGTTTTCAATCAAAGGATAGGAATAGCATGAAATACGGTATTATCCAAGTCAATTTTTTGGCTGGTGTCGGATAATTGTTGTGCTATTTAAGTCAAAACTTGAGCAAACAGCCGAAAAAAAGCAAATCAGGTGTAGACGCGGGGAGTAAATCCTCCTACTATATGCGGCGCTGACACGGCGGGCGCCCATAGCTCAGCTGGATAGAGCGCACCCCTCCGGAGGGTGAGGCCGAGGGTTCGAATCCTTCTGGGCGCACCAGTTTGATTCAACTGCTGTGCCAGTCAGTGAAAGAAATATCAGTGGTGATTGTAGCTCAGTTGGTAGAGCCCCGGATTGTGATTCCGGTTGTCGTGGGTTCAAGTCCCATCAGTCACCCCACTTATTTCGTGAAGCGAGTCAGCTTCAAATCTTACGGTGATTAGCGCAATTGATAGCGCCTCCCGGTTTGGAAACCAGAGTGGAGCAGAGGGTGACCCTCTTCCTTTCAAGGTGCCCAATAAAACAATGTTTCGGTGATTAGCGCAGCCTGGTAGCGCATCTGCTTTGGGAGCAGAGGGTCAGAGGTTCGAATCCTCTATCACCGACCAAATTTGATTTATCTGACTTAAAGTCGGGTAAAAGTTGGAAAGTATTTCGGTGATTAGCGCAGCCTGGTAGCGCATCTGCTTTGGGAGCAGAGGGTCAGAGGTTCGAATCCTCTATCACCGACCAAAACATTTAAGCCCCTGAGAAATCAGGGGCTTTTTGTTGATTTCTTAGCACTCAACGCCTTCCTGTTTTCATCTTTTAGATGCTTAAGTGTCTTGGGTTTTCGCTGTCTCTAGCAGCTTCGGGGAAAGGAAAGGCTCCCTGAAGGGAGCCTTATATCAGTTACTCAACATTCACCGGCGGTGAAATAAAGCCTTGGTATGCTTGGGTCTTGAGTGGCGTAAAACGCTCCAACTGACCTTTCTCCTGAATACCTGTGACTATCACATCGATTTCCAGTCCTCGGGCCACGTTCACCAGTGCTCGGCACAGTTCGCTGTTGTGCTGGTTTTCATCATATTGTGCAAAAGATTGATCCAGCTTGACGTAAGCCGGCCGCAGACTTTGCAGATAAGACATGGAGCCGAACTGACGGCCGAAGTGGTCTATCCCTATGCTGGCGCCATTGTCGCGGATAACGGTACATAGCGCCTGGCAGGCATCGATATCGGTATAGATGGCAGCTTCCGGTAATTCAAAGGCCAACCGGCTTGCATGGCGACTGTTACGCAGGAAGTGATTGAGCCATTCGTGGAACTTGGGATCGCTGATGCTGTGATGGGTGAGGTTAACCGCAACTGCTTCGGCATTTTTCTCCAACAACTCATCTTCGCTGATCTTTTCAATCAGGCAGCGGTCGAGCAGGCTACCCAAGGACAATAGCTCGACATAAGGCATGAACTGGCCGGCGTGTACCAGTTTGTCACCTATCTGCAGCTGACAGAAAAGCTCCCGCTGCAGTACGTTGTCTGAGTCCTGATAGTGCACTGGCTGCCAACGGAAACGGAACTGTTTACGATTAATTGCTTCGGTAAGCTTGTCACGCCATTGTTCGCGGCTGAACAACTGCTGCTCATTGGTCTCCAACCAGTGATAGACCTTGCCTTCCTTGAGGGCGATTTGCAGGGCATTGTCCGAGCGTGCCAGCAGTTCTGAGCTGTTCATCTGTCCTATGCGCTCGGCAATACCTATGGCGTAGTCTTCATTGGGTTTGCAACCCGCCTTGACCATTTCCTGGTTGATGGTGCGGATCAACGTCTGTAGATACTTACTTAACTGTTCACGCTCAACATTGGTGACCAGGAAAGCAAATTCATAGGCGGCGATACGGGCAATGACAGATTCACAGATTTCGCCCAGCTCATGCTGCAGTTTTTCCGAGAGCAGCTTGATGGTTTCGTCTCTTACCTGATAGCCATACTTGCTATGCACTTCTTCGAGCCAATCGAACTTGGCCATCATCAGGGCACCGCTGCCGGGTTCACCGAGCCAACCACCAATTCGGCCCATCATATATTGACGGTTGGGTAGGTTGGATACTTGATCCACCAGATTCTTTTTCCTGAGTGCGGTAACTTCTTCGTCCAGAGAGCTGAAGATCTTCTTCAACTGGGCCGACATGCTGTTGAAGGCGTTAACCACATCCCTGAGTTCCAGGGTTTTGGGGAGCGGCATATCCGGACCGAATTCCCGTTTGGCAATGCTCTTGGCGTGTTCGGCAATGGCATGCAGTGGACTGAGGATCCAGGTCAGGCCCAGACGGGCGAATAGAATGGCGACCAAAAACAGGATTGAAAAGGCTATCAGGGTGTGGCTCATAATGCGCCACAGTTCATGGTAGCCGAAACCCGGGTGCGCGGTAATTTCCAACTTGGCCAGCTGCAACCAACCCGAAGTAATGGTACTTTCCTTGCGTAACGGGGTGAAGATCCCCAGATCGATAAACCATTGGGGCACATCTTCGATGCGGATATTGTTATTCCAGACCTGCTGTTTACCGTCGACCAACCAGGTGAGTTTCACCTCTTGGTAATAGCCACCCTCGAAGATGACATTGACCATGGTTTCTGCGGTGGCGAGATCACCGGCCTCCAGCGATGGAACCAACATCAATCCCAATGAATGGCTGACATTATTGAGGTCCGACTCCATCTGCTCGGTCAGAAAGTTCTGGGTCTCATTGAATTGCACATAGCCCACACTGGCTACAACCAAGAGAAACAGCCCAAACAGTAACGAGTATATCTGTCGAAACAGTGTCATTGCTGTAGCTACTCCAGTTTTAATTTTGGCTGACGTAAGCGAATCAGCCCCTAATCTGTGTCTCAGGTCATTCCACTTTTCCAAGCGAGCGGATGAGCCTGCCAATACACCGCGTCCTTTCTCTTTGTTCAGCCACAATTGCTTACCGTTAAAGCTGTACACAGGGATCAGGTCTCTGCGTTGAGTTGCCGGTTTGAGCTCGCGATCCAGATTGTCCAGAATAAGAGGAACAGAGGAGGGCGTCTCATAATAGGCCAGCACCATATGGTACTGATTAACACTGGTTGCTTTAACCATGGTGATGCGCATCTTGTCTTCAGGTATACCCAACTGCAGCAGAGTGAAGTATTTGGCGATGGAGAAGTCTTCACAGTCACCACCATTTACTCCGATAAACTCTAAAGGGGTGGCCCAGTAGTTGGCCATCCCCCAGAGCTTGATATCATCTACAAAGCGAAACAGGTTAAAGAAGTTGTTTACCTTGGTGATTTTCCCCATATCGTCCAACCCTTGCGCCTCGTCCAATATCTTGAACCAGGCTCTGGCTCTGAGACCTGCCCGCTCGCCATAACGAGCTTCCAGAGTCCTGGTAATGCTGTTGGGGTCGAGCTGTTGGGTTGAAGCGGCGTACAGGCATGACACTGCCAGAGTCGATGCCAGTACTGTGTAATGGCAGACCCGTCTGAGCAGTGAATACTGGTTGAGCCTGCCTGTCATATGGGGATATCAAGGTCCTATTTCACTTCTTGATCCACAGTGTAGATGTTCCACTTCATATCGGCCATAGTGTCTTCGCCTGTTACTTCGGCGATCACTCGGCGGTTACGTTTGTGGGCCAATTGCGTATCTGTTGGATCTACTGGTCTATCGTAACTGTAACCTATGGCTGTCAGTCTATCGGCAGTGATACCGAATTGATCTTCAAGCACTTTGGTTACGGCGTTTGCCCGATTCTGTGACAGCTCGAGGTTATGCTCATAGCTGCCGGTACGGCTACAGTGTCCTTCAATCGTCACCTTGGTGCTGGGATATTGCTTCATAAAGTCAGCAATAACACCAATTTGATCATAGTACTGAGGATCTATGTAGAAGGAGTCGTTGGCAAAGAGTATTTTCAACTCGGAACGCTCATTGATAGGCTTGATCTTACCACAACCATAGTTATCAATGTTGGCACCTTCAACGGTACCTGAGCAGCGCTCACGGGCTTCGATAACACCGTCTCTGTCATTATCATTGAGATCGTTGACCTGAGCTGTCGGCTGATCCATGGAAACCGTGTCACGCATTGAGCAGCCCGCCAGTATGGCGACGCTAAGCAGGGTGATAAAGAGTTTCATTATTTAACTCCTCCTTCATATTCACGCTCCCCTTTCCATACATCGGGGCGGGTGACTCTAAGCGAGTCTAGTAGTTGACCTGTGGCATTGAGTACGCGGTATTTGGCAATCACTTCGTCGTACTCGGCGGTCAGATAGTCTTTTCTGGCTTCAAACAGCTCATTCTCGGTATCCAGCAAGTCGAGCAGGGTGCGCTGACCCAGGTTGAACTGCTGTGAGTAGGCGACTTGAGTGTCTTTGGCGGCAATGACATGCTCGCGAATATACTGCTTCTGTGGCCCCAGGAACTCATAAGCGTTCCAGGCAAGGTTGGCGCCTTCAACCACTTCACGATAGGCGCGCTCACGGATCTCTTTAGCTTCACCTATCTTGTAGCTGGCCTCTTTCTCGCGAGCCAAGTCGCGGCCACCGGCGAACAGGTTATAACGAACCCTGACCATGGCCAGAATGTCATTGTTGTAGCCGCCGACATTTTGGCTGGCGATACGGCTAAAACCGTCTTCACCGTCCAGGTTGTTGTTCAGGTTGCCTTCCACTTCCAACGTGATCTTGGGGTAGTAGTTGGACTGAGCCGACGACTTTTCATACTCGGCGGCGCGAATATCACTGGCGGCCGACTTGAGAATAGGATGGTACTCCTGAGCCATCTTGATACTGGCATCTATATCTGCCGGCAACATATCGGCATCCGGAACCGGTACTATCAGGTCTTCCGGCTGCTGATGGGTGATGCGGAAAAACTGACTCTTGGCATCGAGGAAGTTATTGCGCGCCGACACTACGTTGGCGTTGGCACGGGCCAGACGACCTGTGATTTGAGATAGATCCGCGGTAGAACCCAGGCCCGAATCAGTACGTTGCTTGATCTGCTCGTAGATATCCTGGTGGCTCTTGAGGTTCTTCTCGGCCAGTGTCAGCACCTGCTCGGTACGTATGTAGTTGATATAGACCTTGGCAACATCCAGCGCCATATCTTCGGCAGCGGCAAACAGCGCCCATTGATCGGCACTGGCTTCGAAGCTGTATCTGTCGACTTCACTGCTGGTAAAGAAGCCGTCGAACAGCATCTGCTTGATGCTGACGCCGAATTCGCCTCGTTTGAGTTCAATTTCATCATCCAGGGTGCCGGCCAAACGGCGACGGGTGGCCGGACTGTCTGTGTATTCATAGCCGTAGCCACCGGTAATATCTACCGTTGGCATATAACCGGCTATGGCCTGGTTCACCTGCTCTTCACGAGCCTTGAAGCGGTTAAAGGCGAGCCGTAGTTCCGGGTTGGTATCCAATGTCTGCGCTACGGCTTGTTCCAGGGTCTGACCAAACCCTGCCGTGGGCAACATCAGCCCGGTAATCGCCAGTGCCAAGGCACTGGGTTTCACCAGCCGAGTAACTTTCTTGTTCATGCTAAACCCTCCAGGTTTATTGTGACTTTGAGCCTAGCGTTCTCTTAACGCTGTTTCTTTGGCCCTTAGAATGGGATTAAGTATGTACTCAAGGACAGTTCTTTTCCCGGTAATTACGTCAACAGAGGTCAACATGCCGGGAATAATGGGCATCTCAGTGCCATCGTCTTTAATTAAACTGGACTCTTCGGTCCGCACTTTTACCAAATAAAAGCTGTTGCCTTCTTCATCTTGAGTAGTGTCTGCACTTATCTGTTCCACAGTGCCTTTCAAGCCGCCGTAACGAGTAAAATCATAGGCGGTAACCTTAACTATGGCGGGCAGCCCCGGATGCAGGAAGGCGATATCCTTTGGTAAAATTCGGGTTTCGATCAGCAGTTGGTCTTCGGAAGGAACTATCTCCATGATATCGATACCTGGCTGAACAACTCCTCCCAATGTATTGATATTTATGGTTTTAATGGTTCCATTGACCGGTGAGGTTATGACGGCTTTGCTGACTTTATCCTTGGTTCCCACTTGGGCCTCATTCATTCTTGCCAGCTTGGCCTGCATCTCATTCAGTTGTGCGCGGGAGTCGGCGGCGTAAACCAATACCGCTTCCCGGCGTTTGAGTATGGCCTCATCCATGTTGGCCTTGAGCTTGGGACGCATCACCCTGAGAGTCGCCAGTTCGCCCTGAATGTCGTTCACTGTACGTTCCAGCTTCAAGAGTTCCACCTCGGGCACTATGCCTTTCTGTGCCAGAGGTTTGGTCAGTTCCAGCTCGCGGCTGACCAAGCGATAACTGGTGCTCAGGGTGCCGATTTTTGAGGTTAACTCTTCGGTTTCCTGCTGCCGCTGCTGGATTTGCCTTGCCTGGATTTCGACCTGGTTGCTGAGGTTGTCCAGGCGGCCGGCGTATTCATCCTGTT
This sequence comes from Shewanella sp. 38A_GOM-205m, assembly GCF_000518445.1. NCBI lineage: Bacteria > Pseudomonadati > Pseudomonadota > Gammaproteobacteria > Alteromonadales > Shewanellaceae > Shewanella > Shewanella sp. 38A_GOM-205m. The sequence goes on from NZ_JADP01000007.1 coordinate 209,114, forward strand.
GGCGCTTGACCAGTTCAGGCTCCTTCTCGGCCAGTTCGGCAGGAAATACCAGCGGGATCTTGGTGATCTTGAGCTGTTCCCGCCAATCGTTGGCCATGTCTGAGATAAAGATGCTGTTCAGCTCGGCCTGCAGGCGAATAACGTTGGCCTGCAGGCTGTAGACCTCTTGCTCCTGCTGGGCGGCATCGGAACGGAAACGTGTGTCATCGATGCGAACCAAGGGCTCCCCCTGTTTGACCAGCATGCCTTCTTGAACGTACATCTCTTTCAAAATACCGCCATCGAGACTTTGGATGACCTGTACCTGGGAAGAGGGGATCACTTTACCCGTGCCCTTGGTAACTCGGTCGAGAGAAGCGAAATAGGCCCAGGTCAGGAAGCAGAGCATCATTGTCGCCAGCGACCAGATGATCAATCTGTGGCTGGTGGGAGCATCTGTCATCATGGCGCCGTAGACATCGTCTACCATTTCCAAGTCATCAGAAGTCAGGTGCTTATTCATATTACTTGCCTCCTGCCATCAGCCCTTGGTTGAGCTTTTCGAGCACCTTATCCTTAGGACCGTCGGCAATGATGTGGCCTCTATCCATCACTATGATGCGATCCACCAGATTCAGCAGGTGCATCTTGTGAGTGATGATCAGCAAGGTTCTGTCTCGGCTGACATTATGCATTGAGCGCATGAATTGCTTCTCGGCTCTGGCATCCAGGCTGGCTGTGGGTTCATCCATCAACAGCACGGGTGGGTCATTGAGTATGGCTCTGGCCAAGGCCACGGTTTGCCGTTGTCCTCTGGACAGTGAGTGGCCGCCTTCACCTACCTGTTGATCCAGGCCTTCCGATTCCATATCGGTAAACAGGTTGACCCCAGAAAGTTGCACCGCTCGGATCAACTGGTGCTCGGTGACCTGGCGGGTGCCGAAGAGAATATTGTCTCTGACCGAACCGTGGAACAGGGTGACATCCTGTGGCAGATAGCCGAAGTTACGGCGTAGATCGCTGGGGTGGATCTGGGCACTGTCTATGCCATCGTATCTTAGGCTGCCGTTACTGGGTTTGAATAACCCGACCAGCAGCTTGGCCAAGGTGCTCTTGCCGCTGCCATTACGGCCAATAATGGCTATCCGCTCGCCCGGGCGGATCCTCAAGGCGAAGGGATGCAATACAGGTTTTTCCGAACCAGGGTAACTGAAGCTGAGGTCGTCGGCTTCTATCTTGCCCATCAGGCGCTGTTTGCTGACCAGGTGGCCTTTGTTTTCAAACTCGTCTTCCTGGGTCATTATCTGATCCAGCTGTCTCAGCGCGCTGGCCGTCTGGTTGGCTCGAGTCATCAAGCCGGCCAGTTGCGCCATGGGTGCAACTGCTCTGCTGGCAAGCATCACAGCGGCAATGATCCCACCCATGGAAATATCATTGTCGGCAACCCGGTAGACGCCGAGAATGACGACACTGACGACGGTCAACTGCACCACAAAGTTGGCAACGTTGGCCACTGAGTTGGAGAGCTTTTTCGATCTCAACTGCCAGTTGGCTGTGTGGCCTATCATCTGCTGCCAGGCTTTTTGTACCAGGCCTTCCGCGCCGTATGACTTGATGGACTCCAGAGAGGCCAGACTCTCGATCAGATGGCCGTGTTTGAGGCTGGCAAATTTATTGCTTTCCTCAATGGCAGTCTTGAGCCTGGGCTGAATGATCAGGGTATAGCTGATGATGATTAAGCTGGCGATTAATGGGATCAGTGCCAGATCGCCGGCGACCAGATAGATGATCAACATAAACAGCAGGGCGAAGGGCAGGTCGACCAAGGTGGTGATGGTCGCCGAAGTAAGGATCTCCCTGATGCTGTCAAACTCACCTAATTGACGCGCCATGCCGCCGACACTGGCCGAGCGGTTTTCGAGGGGAATACCGATTGCCTTATAAAACAGTCGCGACGAGACTATGATGTCGACTTTCTTACCGGCAACATCGATAAGGTAACTTCTCAGCTGTCTCATGACCAAATCAAACAGATAAGCAATACCGGCTCCGATGGCCAGTACCCACAGTGATTCGAATGCCAGGTTGGGCACCACTTTATCGTAGACGTTCATGATAAACAGCGGTGAAACAAGGGCAAACAAGTTCACCAGGATTGAGGCAATCAGGGCATCACGATAGATGGGGGCCGAGTCTTTGATGGTTTGCAGTAACCAGTGTTTACTGTGGTCGTGATGATAAACATCAAACCCCATATCGCCACGGTACTGCTGTTTAACCAGAAACAGATAGCCTACATAGAGGGTTTCCAGCTCCTCCATGGACAGGCGTTGTTCGCCGCCGGTTTCAGGTAATTGGATCACGGCATGCTGTTGCTCCAGATCCAGCTCGCGAAGAATGCAGGCTTTCTTGTCTTTCAAAAGCAAGATACAGGGAAGCTGAATGGCAGTAACCTGATTCAAGCCTTTACGGGAAAGCTTGGCGGTTAGGCCGGCCCTTGCAGCTGCCTGAGGTACCAGTTCCGGGGACAGAATAGCCGAAGACAGGGGCAGGCCTGCCGCCAGAGACTCACTGGAACAGGGGCTGCCAAAGTATTCCGTCAATAGAACCAGACTGTCGAGCAGGGGATCCACAGTGACTCGCTGGGAAGCCGAGATAGTCCATTGCTCAGGTTTAGGTGAAGCGGATGCGGTCACAGAACGACTTATCCTTTCGTTTTATATGATTAATTCTAGTATCAGCCATGCTAGCCCATATTGCGAATTGCAATATGGGCTAGCATTCAAACAACAGAGCTTTTAAAACACTGAATCCAGCGTTTTTTGCTCATCCAGGCCACTGGAGCTGGTTTGACTGACATAGGAGGAACCAGGGTTACCCGATTGAGTGTCGACAATCAGAGGACCATCGCCGCTGTTCCCCAGTAAGCCATTGATAATGTCGCTTTCATCACTGCCGTATGTCGCAAACAGGTCGACACCGTCGAGCACTATGTGCTGATCGAATTCACCATCCAGATCCGCATCGATCGAGATAGTGGTATTGCCATCAGCAACACTGAATTCGAAATATTGCTCCAGTGAGTTGTGCTCTTCACCCAACAGCAGATCACTGAGGTTCAGCTGATCTTTGTTGAGCTCAAAGTCAGTGATATGGTCGGTGCCGGTTTCACCCGCTTTCCAGCTGAAGGTATCTACGCCTTGGCCACCGGTGAGCCAATCATCACCATTGCCGCCAACCAGCAGGTCGTTGCCATTACCACCGAACAGCATGTCATTACCATTGCCGCCGTAGAGTTCATCATTACCGCCTTGGCCAAACAGAATATCGCTTCCGTCACCGCCGCGGATGATATCACCCTTGTCGTTGGCGCTTGACTTATCAAAGAGGTTTGAATGCTCGCTGATATAGTTGTGAATTTCAGCATCGGTCACATCACTTTGGCCCAACTCGCCGGCAATAAAGGCTTTGAGCGCGTTGTAACCCTGACCTTGAATACCATCAAAGCGAATCACGTCACCGAAGATGATGTCGTTACCCGCACCGCCATCCAAGGTATCTGAGCCAGGCATATTGGTGATTTCATTACCGAGAATAGCGTCGGCAAGTTCATCGGCATCGATGTTGGTCTGGACGTTGCCATCTGTATCGTAAGACTGCAGGTCATCCTCATCGATATTGGAGCCCATTCCTATGGCTTCAACCGTGACACCCAGGCCAGAGAGTAGAGCAAAACCAGCTTCGGAATTCGCCGTAGTGTCCGAATTGGTACTGCTGCCGGTACCAGCCAAGGCATAGTAATCATAGTTACCTTGGGCATCGGGTCGCATGGCTCCAACTGGGCTTCTGCTCACGTTGTTAAAGTCTTCTACACTGAACACGTTACCGCTTTCGTCAATTACTACATGTCCGTTAACGGTATAGACTTGGCCGAATACGTAGGCGGCGCCAATGACTTGTGACAAGCTACGATCATTACCACTCCACCATGTGTCGTAGATCTTCGGGTTCCCACCGGCATTGGCGTTGTAGTAAGTTGGTTTGCCGTCAGTGATAAAGAAGGCCAGGTTAGTGGCACCGCTATTATCTTGAGCATCACCATTGGCGAACCAGTTGGCTGTGGTGGTGAAGACATCCTCATAGTTGGTGCCGCCACCGCTGCTCATGTCATTCAGGGCATTCTGAAGAGTGCTCAATGCATTGGGGTCATTGAGATCTACACTGATGCTGCCCTTGGCATGAGTATCAAAATCGACCAAGAATATTTTCACGGTGCCGCTTTGCTCACCACCTGCACTGTCTTTGAGAGTTTCAAATACCTGTGCCAACTGGGACTTCATGGTATTAAGTGTGCTGGTGTTGATACTCCCCGAGCTATCGACCATAAAGGCGATATTGTAATCCTGCCCGGGAACCACAACAGTGCCATCCAGATCGCCGATAACGATATCTTCGGCGTTACCCAAATTGACCGTTTGATCGCCTGGACCTGCTTCAGTGACCTGATAGTTAAATACAGGCACCACCGCAATATTGCCGGTGTAAGAGTCACCATCGGCATCGGTTACCGTTACCGCAAAGTCCAGGTCGCCGTCTTCGGTGCCCTGCATGGTCTGGTACTGATAGAAGTCCCAGTGGCCTGTACCAGGGGTGAATTCCAGCTTAAAGACCAAGTCGCCCGAGTCTGTTTGACCCAGCAAAGTATTGCCTGAAAGGGTCACTTCAACGGCTTCCCCGCTGGCGGTAACCAGGGATGTGTCGGTCACACCTGCCAATGCAAGGCTGCCTTGGCCATCAGCGCCCCATTGGGCTGTTACTTCACCGGAAGCATAGGCGATTGCCGGGGCATTGCCTGTACCAGTGAATTCTATCGAGGAAATCGTGAAGTCACTGTTGTCTCCATGGCTGGGGGCTGTGCCGTTGTCGGTTGCCTTGATAACAACTCTATCAAAGCCACCATCCTGCACGTTAAAGTCAGCCGCATAGTCACCGTTACCGGCATCAGAGCTGAAGGTTTGGGTCGATATAAGTTGGCCATCACGCCAGAACTCAACCACACCGCTTTCAAGCTCACCTCCGAAGATGTTGGCAAACTCTATCTTCATGCCGAACGCCAGGGTGTTGGGATCCAGATCTATGATGACTTCTTCAGAAACGCCGGTGCCATCAGCAAATTCACGGAAATCTACTTCGTTGGCTATGTTGTGGTATGGCGAGCCTGAACTGGCAACCCCTATGCCTGCACCGCTGCCGTTAATATTTGCAAAGGTCAGAGTGTGGTCGGTAGACGAGGTAAAACCTCTGGCTGTGATGGTGAAACCATTAAAGTCCAGTTCCCCTCTATTACCTGTGTAACCGGTCAGATCGAATGTACCGACCAGAGTATCCGGGATATCGGTTGCCGTAGCCGTTACTGGTGCTGTATCCGGCATGTAAGGCGCATCATCTTCGACGCTGACCACGAAGCTACCGGAGACAGTACCGCCATTGCCGTCATTGACACTGACACCAAATGTCAGATCTTTAACATCTTCAATGCTGGTATCAGGGTGATCTATTGGTCCCAACAGATTGACCTGATAGTCCCAATCACCACTGCCATTACCCGCTGGCGGTGTCAGTACCACAGTCATTACTGCAAGGTTACCTACAGAGCCTGTCAGGGTGTGAGTCGCAATGTCCCACTGCCAGGTAACAGCCTGGCCACCTGAGGTGATACCACTTGGTGGTGTCAGGCTAACAGTCAGTGCATCACCATCCACATCCTGAAGTTGGATAGTGCCATTTGCAGTGGCACTGTCAGTGGTATCACTGCTGCCGTTTGAATCCGGCAGGCCATTGGTCAAGCCTTCCTCAGAGACAACAGCATTGGTAGTGGTAACAATAGTTGGTGCGTCGTTGACACTGTTGACCTTGATGGTCAGGGTCGCAGTATCACCATTGTTGGTCACATAGGTGATAACGGGCACAATACCGTTCCAGTTGGCTTCCGGAGTAAAGGTATAACTACCATCCAGATTGATAACCAGAGTGCCGCCCTCAACTGTGACATCTTCTCCTGCGCTGTAGACCTGGCTATCCCCGGCTACGGTAAAGCTGGCCAGTTCAATGTCTTGGCCATCGCTGAATTCACCTGTGTCATTGTCAAAAATGTTGCCGGTTGCCAGCTGATCTTCATTGATTTCCTGATAATCATCCACAGCAGCCGTGTACTTCTCAACTTTAACATCCAGAGTCGATACTGCGGTTTGGTTGTTGTTATCTGTACCAACAATCTCAATACCTGAAATCTTCAGAGAGTCGACATCTATGTTATGGGGGAGATTCCCTATCAGCTCAGCGTTGACTATGATATTGCCTTCACTGCCTGCCGCTATGGCAGACCAATCCAGACTGATCTTCAATACGTCTTTATTTGGACCATTACCCGGCATTGAAGCTATCAGGTACTCACCCTCAAGGCGCCAGCTCAATGGGAAGTTTTCTCTTATCCCTTCCACTGTAATACCACTGAAGTCACCATTTTGATAGTTGAAGCCGAAGTCTGAAAGTTCACTGTCACCAGCCTTGAAGCGCAGTGACTGTTGATCGGTATCCAGGTTGTCATCCTGCAAACCAAATTCATCCAGACTGGCCAGTGCATAGGAGGTAATAGCGACTGGAGCGCCTCCTGGAGCATCCAGGTGAATATCCAGATTGCCGTTGGTCTGATCGCCGTCACTGTCAGTGACCACTACACCAAAGTCCAGATCCAGAGGCTCTGTGGAGCTGACGATCTCCTGAGCGGTTGTGCCGGTCAGTTGGAACTTGGCACCGTCAGGCGTTACAGCACTCAGCTCGATATAGGCGATAGCGCCCAAATCACTGATAACTTCGTTGGGGCCGATTTCGCCTTCACCCAGCAGTTGACCGTTGGCATCATAGGCCTTGTAGTGCACCAGCACAGGGTCGTTATTACCGACGTTGAAGTTAAAGCTGGCACTGGCTACTGTGTCTGCATAGTCAACGATAAGGGTCTCATCACCTGAAACCCAAGGGTTAGCCACCCCAAAGCCGTTGTCTGTACCATTGACATCGGCCAAGTCTCCGTTGCCATCACGGCCATAAAGCGTGAAAGCAACTTCGGCATCAGAGGGCACTTTGCTTGGATCGTTGTATATGTTGTAGGCACCGGTAGCGTTGTCATAAGTGACATACACGGTACCGCTGATGCCTCCTTTACCTCCGTCCAACGCGCCAATGTCTATCTCTTCCAGCTTGTCTATGCTCTGCAATATATCGAGCTGATAGCTGTCGCTGTTTGGATCTGTGTTGAGGGTAAAGATCAGCGTCTGATCAGGGTTAGACGCATCATAGGCCGTAGCAGGGCTTTCATCGCTTGTATAAGCGAACAGTTGATCCGGGTTGTTTGGATCGACAAAGAAGAAGACTGTTTTGCCTCCTGCCGTGATATCAGAAGCACCAAAGTAGGTTTGAGAACCGGCATCCCAGCCGTTTACGTTGCCGCTGAGATCGGCACTATAGTCTTTATCTGCTCCTGATGTGTTCATGACCCCAGTATAGGTGCCAACAGTGTTGACCCCATCCAGGATAGGTTCAACATCGACAACAGGTGAGTCGTCTTCAACTGTAACCTGGAATGAACTTGAGTCTGTCGCTCCTGAACCATCCGCGACATCAATGCCAAAGTTCAAATTGAGCACATCTTCAACATTCGCTACAGGATGATCCAGCGGAGCATGCAGTGTGACCTCATAACCCCAAGTACCACTGCTGTTACCCGCAGGAGCCGTGAGCGATATGGTCATCACCACAGTTGAACCGGCAGAGCCTGTCAAGGTCTGAGTACTGGCATCCCAACTCCAGGTTACATCGACGCCTCCGGAGGTTATACCTGATGGGCCGCTAAGCGTAACTTCCAGCTCATCGTTGTCAGGATCTTGCAGCTCAATGGTACCGTTGGCTATCACTGCATCTGTTGTATCTGTGTCGCCTACATCATCCGGCGCACCATCGGTCAGCCCCTCTTCAGATACGGCAACATTGGTGATGTTACCTATGCTTGGTGGGTTCTGGGCATCAAGAATGGTGGTGTCGGCGCTGCTCTCGGTAGGACTGATAGTCGCATCGGCACCGCTGACACTGTCGATGGTGACGGTGAAGTCTTCGGCGCCTTCATAGATACCGTCGTTAATGGTGCTGATATCCAGCGGCACACTGGTGCTGCCGGCCGGAATGGTGACACTGGCAACGCCGGTGAAGTCGCTGCCGTCCTCGGCCACGCCGGAGTAGGTGAAGTTGACCACCACATCCTCGTCGGCCACCTGGTCGATGCTGACGGTGAAGGCGGCGGTCTCACCCTCGGTGACGCTGCTTTGATCGGCGACGATGCCGACCACAGGCGCATCCTGGGC